>CAZHKB010000282.1:0-3979 GCA_964533405.1 uncultured Phycisphaeraceae bacterium
GGGTGGTTTGCGGGCGGGTGGATTCCACACTTGGGGTGTGCCGCGTCAGTTCCCGCCGGAGGTCGGCGGCGTGGGCACACAGGAGTGACTCGCAATGAACACCAAGGCTAGCACGGGCTCGTACCGCGGCCGGATGGGTGTGCTGGCCTTGGCGTCGATCGCCGGGTTGAGCACGTCGGCGTTTGCGCAGGCGGGCGCGGGGACGAGCCCCGATCCGTTCGCGTCGATGCCGGGCTCGATCACGCTGCAGGGCGTGGTTCGTGACTTCATGGCCCGCGAGCAGGCGGGCGGGCACGCGGACTTCCAGCGTCGGCCCACGGCGGGCTTCGGGCACTACGTCGGCATGGTGGCCGACGAGCTCGACGCCGAGGGCAAGCCGGTGTACGCCGGCACGGGGCGGAAGCTCAGCTCGAACTTCCGCGACGCGCAGGGGCGCAACATCATGCCGCCCCGCCCGCACTTCCTCGCGGCGACGGGCGACGTGCGGGGCACCGTGGCCACCACGGCGGGCGGCGCGCTCACCAGCGCGGACGCGTTCGGCCAGTGGTTCCGCGACGTGCCCGGGCTCAACGCGAGCCAGGGGCTCAACCTGACGCTGGTCCGCGAGGCGGGCACGAGCCGGTACGTCTTCAACGACCGGACCGACTCGAACTTCGCGGGCATGGGCGGGTTCTTCCCCGTCAACGGCGCGATGTACGGGAACTACGGCAGCACGGGCAAAAACTTCCACTTCACGTTCGAGCTTGACACGGAGTTTGTGTACCAGCACGGCTCTGGCCAGGTGTTCACCTTCACGGGCGACGACGACGTGTGGGTGTTCATCGACGGCAAGTGCGTGATCGACATCGGCGGCGTTCACTCGGCGGTGAGCCAGACGGTCGCTCTGGACCGCCTCTCCTGGCTGGAGTCCGGCGAGACGTACAGCCTGCGGTTCTTCTTCGCGGAGCGGCACACGACGCAGTCGAACTTCCGCATCGAGACGACGCTGACCCTGAGGAATGTGGAGCCGCCGACGACGACGGCGCTGCACGACTGAGTTTGCCGGGGTCCAGGCCGCGGGGTCTGGACCGCCCGGGGACGGGGCTCGGGTGAGAGCCCGAGGGATTCGAGGATCTGCCGCCCTGGGGGAGAGAGCCACACCGACCGCCCGGCTTCGCCTTGTGCGATGTCCGGGCGGTTGTGTGGTTTTGATGGAGCGGGTTGCTGGGCGGTCGTCTCGTGGTCGTGATCGCCATGCGTCGTTGCTCCCGTGATTCGGCGGAGAACCACCTGAACAGGGGGTCGCCCGTGCGGGCGCCCTCTATACCTCCCCGCATGGCACGGGTTTGTGCGCGCGGCGGTGGACCAAGATTGTGATAGACGTGGGTTTGATGGCTTGTTTCGCCGAGCGAAAAAACTTTGTAACGGCGCGCACAGAAGTGAGCGCGCACGGTTGCGCGGCACCGGGCGTCGATGGGGATGGGGGGAACGTCCCCTTGCGTCAACTTCGCAGAGCCTCGTTGACACGTCCCCCACACGCGGGGGAGGAGGGTCAGCGGCCCAGGGTGATGCCGACGGGCTGGGGGCGCATGCGGTGGGTGGGTTGGAGGGCGATGCCCAGGGGGAGGCGGAGGCCGTTGGGACCCTTGGGGGGGATGCCCTCGTTGTCGATGATGCGCTGGATGGCCATGACGCCCTCGATGAGCTGCTCGGGACGTGGCGGGCAGCCCGGGACGTAAACGTCGACGGGGATGAACTGGTCGCAGCCCTGCACCGTCGCGTAGGTGTCGAAGACGCCGCCGGTGGAGGCGCAGGCGCCCATGGAGATGACCCACTTTGGCTCGGTCATCTGCTCGTAGATGCGCTGGAGGACGGGGAGCATCTTGATGCCGATGCGGCCAGCGACGACCATCAAGTCGGCTTGGCGTGGGGAGAAGCGCGCGACCTCGGCACCGAATCGTGCGAGGTCGTATCGGGAGCAGGCGGTGGCCATGAACTCGATGCCGCAGCAGGCGGTGGCGAAGGGCATGGGCCAGAGGGAGGAGCGGCGTGCCCAGTTGACAACGCGCTTGAGGGAGGTTGTGAGGACGGTGTCTGTGGAGAGAGCGGCTTCGATGCCCATGCGGTGCTCCGGGCCGGGCGGCGTGGGCCGAGCGGCTTCGGGCGAGTGTAGGGCGGGATGGGGGATTAGAGGCGTGGGTTTGTGTTGAGGACGCGAGGGCAGGAGTGGGGAGTGCCGGGGGACATTGTCGAGCTTTGGACACCCCCCCGCCCGGGCTCCCGCCATTCCGCAGGCCCGAATGAGGGGAGTGGGGCGCGCGGCGGGGGCGGTTACGTTCTGGCACGGCGTGGGGCGTTGGCGAGGCGGACCATGCCGACGATGCAGACGGCGACGCCGGTCCAGAAGAGGATTTCGGGGATGCTGCCCTTGAAGAGGAAGTCTTTGAAGAACCAGTCTTGGATGCCGCGGGGGTTGGTGGGCAGGTCGGAGTTGAGGTCGGCGGCGGCGGCTCCGATGGCGACGTAGAAGCGGACGGCGCTGGCGATGATGGAGCCGATGGCGAGGGTGAGGCCGATGCGGATGAGGGGGAGTTTCATGGTGGACTCGTGGACGGAGTGTGGGCACCGAGTTCCTGGCACGCGCGGGGCTTTGGCGGAGAGGTGTTTGTGGAGGCGAGCGGCTGGGGTTGCGGGGAGGGCGTTGGGGTATTGGGAGAACGTGGAGTTCGACCGCTTGCGCGGTGGGCTTGATGGGAGGGGGCTCAGGCCTTGCGTGTGACGAGGCGTTCGATGCGTTTTTCCGGTTTGGTGCGGATGACGCGATCAACGAAGGAGCCGGGGGTGATGATGGAGTCGGGGTCGAGGGCGCCGGTGTCGACGATCTCTTCGACTTCGGCGACGACAAAGGCGGCGGCGGTGGCCATTTCGGGGTTGAAGTTGCGGGCGGTGCGGTGGTAGACGAGGTTGCCGAAGGTGTCGGCCTTCCAGGCTTTGACGAGGGCGAGGTCGGCGTAGAGGCCGGTTTCGAGGACGTACTCGCGGGGGGTGCCGGTTTGGCGAGCTTGCGAGGGCCCTGGGTCCTGCTGGGCGTGCGTGTTGGTAGCGGGGGTCGTGATGGGTCGGCCTGCGAGGCCGCGGCCTGGCATGGTTGCGCCGCAGCGGCCCTGGCCTGGGCGGAAGAACTCGCGGGTTTCCTTGCCTTCGGCGACGATGGTGCCGGCGCCGGTGGCGGTGTAGAAGGCGGGGATGCCCGCGCCGCCGGCGCGGATGCGTTCGGCGAGCGTGCCCTGGGGGTTGAACTCGACTTCGAGTGCTCCGTCGAGGTACTGGTTCTCGAAGGTGGCGTTCTCTCCGACGTAGGAGGAGATCATGCGGGCGATCTGGCGGGTTTGCAGGAGGAGGCCCAGGCCGAAGTCGTCAACGCCGGCGTTGTTGGAGATGCAGGTGAGGCCCCGGACGCCGGTGTCGCGGAGTGCGAGGATGAGATGCTCGGGGATGCCGCAGAGGCCGAAGCCGCCGACCATGATGGTGGCGCCGTCAACGAGGATGCCGCGGTCTTTGAGGTCGGCGAGGGCGTCGGCGGCGGAGGGGGCGACTTTGGCGGGCATTTGAGGAGTTCCTGCGTGTGGTGGGATGATACGCGCAGAGCCTGAGGGTCGTGCCACGGACTCAACCCGGCGTTGCGGGTTTCGTCGGTGCGTGGGTGCAAGGGCGCGGCGTGAGCCGCGGGTTGATCGCACCGAGTCACGCCGCGGAGCCGGGGTGACTCGGTGGCACGTCAGGATGCGGTGAGGCGGTCGCGGGCTTCGCGGTAGCGGGCGAGGGTTTTGTCGACGATGTGGGCGGGTATCGAGGGGCCGGGAGGGGTCTTGTTCCATTGGCCAGCGGCGACAAGCTGTTCGAGGTATTCGCGGACGAACTGCTTGTCGTAGGAGCGTTGGGGGCGGCCTGGCTGGTAGTCGTCGGCGGGCCAGAAGCGCGAGGAGTCGGGGGTGAGGGC
>CAZHKB010000283.1:0-3952 GCA_964533405.1 uncultured Phycisphaeraceae bacterium
GGTGGTCATTGGCCGGGCTCCCGTCCGAGGGTGGCGGGAGAGGTGGAGGCGCCGACGGGGATGGGGGTCAGGGAGGCCGGGCCGAGCACGCCGATGGCGGACATGGCCGAGACGAGTCGCTTCCAAGCGTCGATGTCCTGGGCGAGGCGGCGACGGCCCTTGGGGGTGAGGCGGTAGTACTTGCGTTCGCGGCCGTTGTCGGCGGTGCGGCGGTCGGACTCGATCAGAGCCTTGGCCTCGAGGTTGTAGAGGAGGGGGTAGAGGGTGGACTGGCCCATGTCGAGGACGCCTTCGGATCGGGAGGCGAGGGCTTCGGCGAGTTCGTAGCCGTACATCTCTTTGCGTTCCAAGAGCTTAAGTACAGCCACGGGTCCCGCGCCGCGCATGAGTTCGGATTCGAGTCGCATGGGGGTTCTCCGAGGCGGGTCGGCCCGCAGTCTGTGTGACATACTATGTCACACATAGTCTATGACGCAAGGGAGGGGCGCGAGGTTCCCGGAAAGTTGTGGGAACCGAGACGGCGGCGAAAAACAGCACCGGCGGGCGCCCGTGCCAAGGCGTCCGCCGGTGCTGCTGAAGAGAAGAGAGAAGAGATCGGTGTGTGGTGAGGGCGGCTCAGCGTTCGTCGGCGTCGCGGATGCTGGCTTGGATGAGCTGGTCGGCCCGCTGGAGGTAGTTGCGGTAGCGGGAGGCCTGGGCCCCCTCAACGCGGGTATAGGTGGCTTCCCAGATGACGACCCAGGTGCCCTGGTCACCGGCCGAGATGTTGCCGGCGAAGTTCTGGCTGTGGTGGCCGAACTGGTTGTTCAGCTGGCCCGGCGCGTTGATGGTGCCGTTGGCGCCATTGGAGCCGGGCTGGTTGATGATGGTGCCGGGCTGGCCCGGCTGGCCCGGCTGGGCGTTGTTGTTGTTCGGCTGGGCCGCGGTGTTGGGGTCGGCGGCGTTATTGGGGCGGGTGCGCGGCGTGTCGGTGACGGTGTTTGGGGGTTGGCCAGCCGTGGTGGCGGGCGCGGCGCCGGTCACGCGTGGGCGGCTGGGGTCGTTGGGGACGTTGGTGGCGGGGCGATTCGGGTCGCCGGGTTGGGGCTGGCGCGTGTTGGGGTTGTTGGGATCGGTCGCGGGGTTGGAGTTGGTGCGCGTGGGGTCGTTGGGGTCCTTGTTGCTGTTGGGATCGATCGGACGACCATCGGCGTCCAGGACGCGGCCCTGGAAATCGACGATGCGGCCCTGGGCGTCGACCAAACGCCCCTGAGCGTCGACCATGCGGCCATTGGCGTCGAGCGTGGCGTTGTTCTGCGGGACGTAGTAGGGATTCTGGTACATGTCACCGTTGGAACCGGGGTTGAGGCGGTAGAGGGTGACGCGGTGCTGCTCGGGTGAGAGGAACTCGAGGACGACGCGGACGTTGTCGAAGGCGCCAGCGCTGGCGTTCAGGGAGTTGGTGGTGCCCTGGCCCGCATTGAGAGCGTTCTGGTCGCGGGTCTGCGGGGGGCGGTTGGGGTCGTTTGGCTGGTTGTTGCCGGTGTTGCTCCCGGTCTGGTTGCCCGCGTTCTGGTTGCCGCCAGTCTGGTTTGAGGGATTGGTCTGGTTGGCGGGATTGCCCGTGCCGCGGTTCGAGGGATTGTTGGAGTTGTTGCCCGGCTGGTTCGGGTTGGGGACGTTGGGGTTGTCGTTGTTGTTGTTGTTGCCGGTGGTGGAGGGGGTGCTGGCGGCCGGGCGATTGGGGTCGGTCTGGGCGTTGAAGGTGTTGGGGTTATTGGTGGCGGGGTTGCCGGAGTTGGTGTTGTTGTTTCCGGCGGTGTGCTGGGGATTGCTTTGATTGCTGAGGGTGTCTTGGGGGTTGCCCGTCTGGCTCGCGCCGAAGCCGAACTGCGAGGAGTTTGAGTTGACGGTGAACTCGACGCGGTTCAGGCCCGGGAGGAACTGGCCCGTGGCGTTCATGACGTCGGACTGGCGGCTGTCCATGCTGGTGAGCACGATGGCGTTGGTCTGGGGGTTGAAGGCGAGGTAGGAGACGCCCTGGAACATCCGATTGGCTTGGATGGCTTCCATGGACGGGCGGCCGAAGCCGGGGTCCATGTCGTCGTCGCCGGTGTTCGTGGCGGGGTTGTGGGCGCCGTTGCCGCCGGGGAGGTTGGCGGCGTTGCGGCCCGCGGTGTTGGCTTGCGCGGAGTCGTCGGTCTGCGCCTGGTTCATGTCGTTGACGACCGCGGCCAGGTCGGGGATGATGCAGGTTTCCTGGAGGGTGTGGCCGCCGAGGGTCCAGCGCTTCTCGCTGTAGCCGCGGACGGAAACAGCTCCGTTGAGGGCGGAGGCGGAGTTCATGGTGTTGCTGCCCGCCCTGTCCCCGGGTTGCATCGAGGGATCGCGGGGCGTGCCCTGCTGCTGGCCCTGGGCGGGCTGGGCGGTCCGCCCCGCGCCGGGCTGGTTGTTCGTGGAGTTGGCGTTGTTGGCACCGGCGTTTGCATTCACGCCTGACTGGCCGCCGGACTGCCCGGTCACTCCGACCTGACCGGTGGCGGCGGGGGTGCCATCGGGGTTGAGCATGGCGGTGTTGCCGTACCACTGGTTGGGGTTGATGCGCAGATCCACTCGGAAGATGCCCGAGAGGTCGGAGAGCATCTGGCGTGGGTCCACGGAGTTTGTGAGGGGATAGGCCTGCGAGGCGGGGTCCCTGGCGGGCTGCGAGCCTGGCTGGTGTGCGAGGGCGGCCGCGGCAAGCAGAGCGGAGACTGAGCCCCAGATGACGGTGGGACGTGGCTTCATGGTGAGGCGCTCCAGCGGGCGCGCGAGGCCGGGCCGGGAGGCGGCGCGGTCAACGTGTGTCCTTGAGCAGGAGGATGCGGCGACGGGGTGAGAGGGGTGCGAAGGGTTGGTGAATCGGGCCTCACACGTTGGGGCCGCGAGTGTGAGCTTGAGGGACGGGATCTGCGTCGTACCCGTGCAGGCGAGCGGGGTGCGGGCCGCCGGGCTGGCGTGGCGGGGCCAGGTCGCGTGCTTCCGCACGCGGCTCTGTTCTGGTGAGGTGTTCAGCAGCCTTGCGCGAACAGGATGAGGTCGTAAAAGAAGTCGTCGTTGTTGAGGGTGGCGTCGGGCACGCCGTAGCCGGGGGTGCCGGGCAGCGCGGTGGTGGTGACGTCCGCCCAGCACAGGGGCGGGAGGACGGCGACGAAGGCATCGGTCAGCGAGCCGAAGCGGGCGTCGCCGACGATGACGTTGCCGTGTGGGGTGATGGCTTGCGGCTCGCCCGCCTGGGCGAGCTGGGTCATGCCGTTCCAGCGCGTCCAGCGGAAGGGGACGTGGTCGAAGAAGAAGTTGGCGTCTCCGACGATGGCGGAGCCGGAGGAGTTTGTGGCGTAAGCGGAGGCGTCGCCGACGGCGGTGGGTGGCTGGCCCAGCGATTGGAACTGGCCGGTGCTGGCGATGCGCAGGACGCTGAAGGGCGGGGCGATGCCCTGTGGTCGGCCGTCGCCGATGAGGTAGGCTCCGCCGGGCGTGGCGTCGCGCAGCAGCATGAAGTAGGTGGCCGGGTCAGGCGTGTTGATGGGGACGATGCCGGTGGAGGGTCGCCAGCGGAAGGGACGGCTGCCGGACTGCTCGGTGCCGGTGCAGGTGACGACAGGCTCGACGCCGTCGTGGGAAACAGAGAGCGAGCGGCTGAAGACGAGCCCCGTAAGGGGCGTCGGCGAGTTTGGTGGGCACGCGGGCGGGGTCCCAGAGGATGGCTTGTTCCTCGGTGCTGGGTGCGGGGAAGCCGGCGTTCCCGGCGATCCAGAGGCCGTCGGGGGAGACGGCGGTGGTGAAGGTGGCGGCGGCGATGAGTGTGAGGCCCCGGGCGTCGGTCAGGCGTGGGGCGTTGCGGGCGCGCGGGATCGCACGCGAGGCGGAGAGGGTCGAGGGCGTGGCGCGTCTCCATTGGCCGACGCGGCGCTCGTCTGTGCCGGGCCGAGGG
>CAZHKB010000284.1:0-3945 GCA_964533405.1 uncultured Phycisphaeraceae bacterium
ATCCCCTACCATGCCCCCCTCATGGCCCCCGCACTCGCCGCCGTTGACGTGAACTCGTACCTGCCCGTCGCGATCATCATCGTGATGGCGGTCTCGTTCGCTGTCCTGAACATCGTCCTGACCAAGATCATCGGCCCCTCACGCCGCGGCAAGGCCAAGGGCATCGCCTACGAGTCGGGGATGGACCCCGTGGGCACCGCCCGCAAGCGGTTCAACATCCGTTTCTACCTCATCGCCATGGTCTTCCTGGTGTTCGATGTCGAGATCGTGTTCCTGTACCCGTGGGCGGCCGCGTTCTCGAACATCAACCCCGCGGCTCCCTACGCCACCGAATGGCTGCTCCGCATCCTCTTCTTCCTGCTCACGACGGTGATCGCGTACATCTATGGGTATCGCAAGGGCGTGTTCAAGTTCGATTGACCCAGCCGTGGGCGTGCGCACGCGATGGATTCTGGTGCCGGCGCGGCCTGACCTTGGCTGCGAGGTGTTTCAGATCGGAACTGGGCACGCAGCGACGTGAGCGATTCGTCCACCCCCCGGGCGGTGGTCCAAAGCAGCCTTGCCGGGGGCTGAAGCCCCCGGCTCCCTTCGAGCGCCCTCCGGGCGGGGAGCGCGGCGAGTTCAATGACCGCGATACCACTGTCATCTTCCGTCCACTCGGCAACTCCGTCGGGAGGGCCAGGCGTGTCCAACACACCAAGCACACCGCCCACCGTCCCTGTCTCCCGCCCCATCGGCGCCGCCCCGCTCAACCTTTGGCAACGCCTGTGGTGCCTCATCCTCGCCCTGGGCTGCGCCACCATGCTGGGCCTGGGCGCCTGGGCGACCCCAAACCCGGCCGGTCACGGCACCCACACCCAACTCGGAATGCCCCCCTGCGGCTGGAAGCTCGCCCTGGGCTACCCCTGCGCCACCTGTGGCATGACCACTTCCGTCTCCCACGCCGCCCACGCCAACATCTGGGCTTCCATGAAGGCCCAGCCCTTCGGCTTCCTGGTCGCCCTCGCCGCCGGCGTCGCCTTCTGGGTCTGCCTGCATGGGGCCGCCACCGGCTCCCGGGTTGACCGTGTCCTGTGGTGGTTCCTGCGCCCCCGGCTGCTGACCGTCGGGGGCATACTGTTCCTAGCCGCGTGGGGATACAAGGTGTGGGCGGACGCCAACGGGATCGTGTGAACCCGCCTCGCGCGGCCAGCATCGACACCGTTTCGCCCGCCCCCTCCGCCGCGCTTGAGGTGAGCATGACACCACGCCGATCGAGCCGTTTGCTTCCCGCTGTTTGTCTCACCCTCGGCGCCGCCGCGCTCGTGGGCATCCCGGGCTGCGAGCTCTTCGGCGTCATCGCCGCCAACGAGGAGCGGTACGGAAGCCACGTCGTGCCCGCGGCCTACCCCGGCCTGCAGGGCAAGTCGTACGCCATCGTCGTCCAGGCCGACCGCGACATGCTCGCCGAGAATCCCAACCTCATGGAGCACCTGCTGGCCAACCTCAACAACCGGCTCGCGGAAACCTCCGGCGCGTCGGGGCATGTGCCCACCCACGACCTGGTGTTGTACCTGATGAACAATACCCGCTGGCCCGCGATGTCCAACGCCGACCTCGCGGCCGCGCTGGGCAACGTCGACCGCCTCGTCGTGCTCGACCTGTCCGACTATCGCCTGACCGAGCCCCAGAACGTCTACACCTGGGACGGCGTGGCCCAGGGCCGTGTCCTGGTGTTCGAGTCCGACGGCGAGGGCGGCGGCCAGACCGTCTTTGAGAAGGACTTGCGGGTCTCCTACCCCGACGAGGTCGGCATCACCCCAGCCGAGCAGACCCGCGAGGTCGTCACCTCGGTGCTCGCCCAGCGTCTGATCGACCGCGTGTCGTGGCTCTTCTACGAGCACGAGGAACCCAACACCATGACCTACTAGCAGGGCCTCGTGCGCAAGCACGCCAAGTCGCTTCCCCGTCCACGACGCCCGCTCGCGGGTCACACGCAATCTCGCCCCGCCGACCCTTCGGCCCTCCCGGGCCACCGCGACCTCCGACACAGGAGCGACCTCAAATGCCCAGCATCCAGGCCACGCGCACCCGACACGCCCTGATCGCTCTGGCCGCTCTCTGCCTCGCCGGCGCCCCCGGCTGCAACATCGTCGCCCCCGTCGCGCTGCTCGTCCATGGCCCCGAGAAGATCCCCGCCGCCTTCCCGCTCCCGCCCGAGCGGGCCACCGTAGTGCTCATCGACACCGCCACGACCAATCCAATCCGCCCCGCCGTCCGGGCCGCCATCGCCGAGCAGGTCGGGCTGGACCTCATGGCCCACGGCGGCATCAAGTCGGTCATCGACCACCGCTCGGCCCAGTCCATCGCCTCCATGGACCGCCTGGGCAACCAGATGCCCGTCTCCGAGATCGGACGCGCCGTCGGGGCCGAGATCGTCGTTCACGTCATGGTCGAGTCGTTCGGCCTTACCCCCGACGGCCAGGTCTACACGCCCACCACCAGCCTCCGCATCAAGGTCATCGACGCGTCCGACGAGGCCCGCCTGTTCCCCGACGAGCGCGAGGGCAAACCCGTCGTCATCACACGTCGCGTGAGCGCCACCACCCTCCCCGCCCGCGGCTCGGACTGGACCAACGCCGAGCTTGAGTTCGCCACCTACACCGGCACCGCCATCGCCCAGATGTTCTACGAGCACGAACGCCTGAACAGCCACCTCGTCGGCCGCTGACCCGGGCACCCGTTCCTTTTCGGCCGGTGCGTCGGGCGCCTTCGAACGAGCCTCAAGCCCGGGAGTGTTCCGCGTGCGTGTGCTGCACCTGATCCAGGCCACCGGCGACCACGCGGCGGCGGCCCGGTGCGCTTTCGCGTCGCTGGCCGCGTGCGCGGCAAGGATCGCCGCCTCCCCCACCGATGACCACCGCGTCCTGCTGATCGGCGACACCTCCGCGCAGAATCAACCCCGCCTCGCCGGCCTCCGCGTGGATCGAATGCTCCACCCGCCGTTTGGGATCGCGGCGCTGGCGTGGTCGGCCATCCGAAGCGAGCGGGCCATGCAGCCCGAACAGGTTGAACTCTGGACGCCCGGGCTCGAGGCCATCGCGCGAAGCGCGCTGGGCCCGTGGCCCGGCGCGTGGCCCAATGCATGGCGTGGCCGCGCCTCTGAGCGGCCACGCTTCGTGGTCCCGGAACCGCTCGATACGATCACGCGCGTGGGGACGCAACCGAGCGTGGCCGCTCAAGGCCCCGGCCACGGCACACCACAGCCCCTGCGCCGCGACCTCCGCGACACCCTGGGCGCGACCGACCACGACACCGTCGTCGCCCTGCTCGCCGATCCCCCCTCCGATGGCGACGCCCGGCACTTCGCCTTCGTGCTGGGCCTCGTCGAAGTCGGCGTCGGCCCCGTCGTCGCCCTCATGTCCGCCGGGTCCACCCAGCTCCTTCGCGGACGACGACTGCATCGGCTGGCCGTCCGCCGATCCGCGCTGCATGTCGTCGCCGGCTCGGTCCTGCCGCACCTCCACGCCGCGGACGTGGCCATGCTGCAAGGCCCGCGACACCCCGCCTCCATCGCCGCCGCCCGCCAGGCGCTGGCTCGCGGCATCCCCATCGTCGGCCCAACATGGCTCGAAGCCCAGTTCCCGGAGTCGCTCGACAACCGCGTCTTCACGACCGACGGGCGGATGCGCTCCATGCTCCCCGCCATGCTCCGCGCCATCCGCGCGTCATCGCGACCGGCCCCCAGCGCGGCACCGCCGACCGTCCCGCAACCCGTGCCAACCGGCATGGCCTTGCACGCCTGATGCAACTCGCATCCTCCGCGTCCTTCGCGCACCCTGCGTCCTGCGCCCACTTCGCGTACTTGGCGAACTTCGCGTTCCACTCGATCCACCACACGCGCCCACCCCCGCCAATGATCCCCGCATGAGTCTCCCGTTCCTCCCCCCACGCCGCCCCAACTCC
>CAZHKB010000285.1:0-3937 GCA_964533405.1 uncultured Phycisphaeraceae bacterium
GTGCTAGCCATCGCCGCATGACGCTGAGCATTCGCAAGGTCGCCGTCCTCGGGGCGGGCACGATGGGCCATGGCATCGCGCAGGTGTGCGCGCAGGCAGGCTGTGAGGTCGCGCTCCGCGACGTCGCCGAGGGCGCGCTCGCGAAGGGGATCGCGGGCATCCAGAAGTCGCTCGATCGCCTGGTCGAGAAGGGCGGCCTTGATGGGGGCCGAGCGAGAGGCGAGGGATGCGGCCAGGGCGGCGGGGGTGATCTGCGTCGCGTCCGGGCCGAGCGAGGACCAGCGGAGGGTGAGGTCGTCGCGGGTGGGGAGTGTCCAGAGGCCGCCGAAGCGGCGTGGGTCGATGAAGCGGAGGCGGAGCGTGGATGGCGTGCCGGGGGTGGCGTAGGGCGTGGAGAGGTTCCACTGAATGTGGGTGTGGGGCGTGGCCGGCGCGCGGGCGGCGCGTCTGGAGGCGACCTGGGACGGCACGGGCAGCGCGTCGACGACGAGTTTGCCGGTCATGCCCAGGTGGACAAGCAGGACGCGACCCGAATCGGCGATGAGGGCGAGTTGCTTGCCGTGGCGTTCGAGGGCGGTGATGGTTTGGTCGAGGAGCAGATCGGGGCGTGGGACGGGGCGGGGGCGTGTGGGGATGGTGCGCTGGCGCGAGAAGCCGCCGGGCGGGTCGGCGGGTGTCACGATGATGTCGCGACGTCGGAGCGAGAGGGCCGTGATGCGCGAGCCCACCAGCCAAGGGGCCAGCGAGCGGCGGACAGTCTCGACTTCGGGGCCTTCGGGCATTGGGGTATTGTGGCGGGTTGGCGGCCAGAGAGAGCACGCACCGCAGAGACGCACAGCGCGCCGAGGAAGGCAACGTGACGGTGCATTCCTCTGCGCGCTGCGTGTCTGTGCGGTGAGTTCCTTGGCATTTCTCGGGGGCGTTCGGCGCGCGAACGGGGAGCAGCGGCCGCTCAGGGCCGCGGCTGGTGTCGCGGCATGTCGGAGGCTTACTTCTGTTCACCCTTGATGGTGAGGCGAACCGGGTGCCCGAACCACGCATTGGGGCCGTGCTTCGAGTACTTCTCGCCCACGAGGGCCGCCGCCTGCGCCACGTCGCCGTCCGCCGCGATCCACCCGTTGTCGATGTCCGGGAAGTCGACGCGGCAGTTCTCGCACTTTTTGCTGGTATCGAAACGGATCGGGCACCAGAACGACTCCACGTTCCGCAGCATCTCGCTGCCCAGCGACCACACCCCCGTCATCCAGTCGCAGTACAGGCACCAGATCAGGTCGTGCCCCACCAGCCCCCTGACCTTGTGCCGCGAGACGTTCACCCACTCGCTCGACTTGTACCTGGGCAGGCGCACGAGCCAGGTCAGCGGCGGGTACACGATGTACTCACCCACCCGCACGATGAAGAAGATCGGCACCGCCAGCGCCGTCCACCACACCGCCGTGTGGTTCCGGAGCGGGCCGACATGCTTGTTCAGTGCCGTCACGATTCGCGGCCCCTTGACCGCCTCCCGATGCGCCAGCTCGTGCAGCACCGTCCAGGCGCAGACGGTGAGAACCTGGCCCGCGATGGCAGCCAGCAGGCCAAGGGCGATGCCGGTCCAGACGCCCCAGGTGGGGGCAAGCAGGATCGAGCCGGTGACGGCGGCGGAGATCATGGGCAGGGCTGTGAACCACGCGATGACCAGGTCGAGGCCCAGGCCACGGCAGAACCACTCGGAGAGGGTGCGCCCAGTGGGGCCCAGGCGTCCGAGCAGGTGGAGCACGCCGGCGGCGGGGAGCAGAGCGGCGAGTGTCGAGGCGGTGATCGTGGCCAAAGCAAGGAGGGGGTGCATGTGCTCAGAGTAGCGACCCGCGTGCACGCACCCAGCGACGGTGGCCGAGCGTGATCCATCCGGGCGTTCGCGGCCCGGAACCTGCGTCCGGTCCCGCCGATGGGTTGCCGGCGCCGCATCCTGCGTGGTTCAGAACGGCGCGAAGAGCCCGACGACCTTGAACCTGAACAGCGGCTCATCGGGATCGTTGGTGTAGATCTCGATCCACGGCTTGTGGCGGCCAAACGCCGTCGGGTCGAACTTGACGCGGAAGGTGAAGGTCTGGCCGGTGGTCAGGCTGTCGGGAATGCCGGTCAGGTGGCCCACATTGGTCGCGTTGCTGCGCCCGAACTTGAAGGAGTTGGCGGCGTCGCCCGTGTGGGCGCGGATGGAGACCTGGGGGTCGGGGCTCTGCTGGAACACCAGGGCGGCCTGGCCGACGTTGCGGATCGTGAACAGGCTGACGAACCCGTCGGCGCCTTGGGCGAGCTGTTCGAAGTCCGTGCCGTCGATCACCGCAGGGTCCTTGTCGTTGTTCTCGATGAAGCGCGTGTCCGGTGTGTTGAACCGACCGCCCACGACCTCGATGTCCGGGTCGGTGGGGGCCGCCTTACCCTGACCGGCGATCCTCATGCGGAACTGCTCGCGGTTGGGGTCGTTGGTGGTGAACAGGAAGTTGGCGCGCCGGTTGGCGTAATCGGTCGGGTCGAACGTGACGGTGTACGTCCGCGTCGAGCCGGGCGCGATCGGGGTCGTGAACGAGTTGGAGATTGCAAAGTCCTCGGGGTGCTGACCCCGCCCCTCGACCAAGAGGATCTGGAGCGGCATCGCGCCGTCGTTGCTGATCTCGAACGTATGCACCTTGGTGTCGCCGGTTTCCTGGATCGGGCCGAAGCCCGTCCCGTTGCCGCGGATGGCGGGCACGTCGTTGGTGATGAGCGTGTCGAGGCCCGCGCCGCCGCGCATGGTGAAGACGCTGTCGGTGTCGCTGTCGCCGATGACGGCGATGATGGGCTTGGCGGTGACGAAAATGTTGTTGTTTGGCGTGGGGTCGGTGGTGTTGCGTACGCGGAGCCCGAAGTAGTACGAGCCGGAGGGCATCGCAGAACCGATGATCGACTCGAACTCGCTGAGGATGCCGGTCTGGTCGATCATGAGGTCCAGGAAGGGCAGGCCCTCGCCTTCGAGGATCACGTCGTCGCCATTGCCGATCTTGCGATCACGCGACAGGATCGCGTCCCACGTTGCGAGAGCGCGATTCAGGCCTTGGTTCTCGATGCTGGCCGACCACTCAAAGTTGAACGCCTCTTGCAGGTTGAGCGTGTAAGGCGAGATCTCCAGGTCGGTGACGCGGAAGTCGGTGGAAACGCCCAGGATCGGGGCGTTGGTGCCGGTGTTGGCGAACCCCGAGTTGCTCGGGACCGTGGCCAGCAGGAAGTACGATCCCGGGGGCACGGCGGGGATTGTCACGTCCTGGGCGACCCGCAGGCCGTTCAAGGGAATGGTGCCGGTGCGGCTGATGTCGGCCAGGACGATGTCCTCTGGGTCGGCCAATGACTCGTCTCGGTGGAAAGGGAGAAGATCACGCGGTAGGGGCCGGTGTATGCCTCAGTGCCCTGGATCTCGATGTCCAAGAAGAGTTCGACCTGCTGCCCAGTCGCGATGGGCGTCTGCGGGCCGAAGTCCCCCGCGACCGGGAAGCCCGCGAAAACCCGGCGTGTCTCGAGACGCTCGCACGCGATTCCGGCTGCGTCCGCCAGGACGCGGGAGCGCGAGCGTGGAACAGCGAGGCACGGCGGAAGCCTCCGCGAGCCATTGGCTTCTCCTTGGTCGGCGTTGCAGGCGTAGGGCGTACTGCTCTCGGTTCGGATGCAATGTACCCATAAGGCGACAGCTCGACCCTGGGCCCGCAGGCGGGGTGGGGAGGCTCGGACGCATCCTAGTTGACGCCGAACATCCAGGCTTGTAGTATACCAAACAAAACCTGGCCGGGCAATCGCGTATGCGGTGGCCGGGGCTCGAGTTGGTGGATTCTCTCAAGGAGGCGTGCGATGAACCGGATCTCAACCGCGATTCTGGTGGGCGTGGCGGGCGTGGCGTTCGTGCTGGGGCAGTCGATCCGTCCGAACC
>CAZHKB010000286.1:0-3929 GCA_964533405.1 uncultured Phycisphaeraceae bacterium
TTGTTTGCTCACGCCTCAAGTCGCTCCAGCTATCGTTCGGAAACGGGCTCTTAGGTGCGACTGGACCGCTCCCAATACCGCGGGCACCGTTGAGTTCGAGTGGGTCGCCAGTCCCAATCAACCCAATCCCCTCCTCTTCGTCTCACCGGGGAGCCCCTTTGCCACCCCCGTCCCCACCACCTACCTCGGGACTTCCCTCACCGTTATCCCCGCGCCCGGCTCCGTTCTAGCAACACTTGCCCTCGCCCTCATCGCCGCCCGCCGCCGCCGCTAACCCCGCGCTGGCACCCGACACCTCACCTCCATACCCTCACACGCCGCGACCCTGCCCACAGGACCGCGGCGTTTCTCCATTGCGCCGGCCAGACCCTCGGAGCCCACCATGCCCGCCTCCTCCATCACCATGACCAACGGCCGTCTGGCCGTTCCCGCCGAGCCCATCATCCCCTTCATCGAGGGCGACGGCACAGGCCCGGACATCTGGCGCGCCTCCGTCCGCGTCTTCGACGCCGCCGTCGCCAAAGCCTCCGCCGGCAGGTGCAAGATCCATTGGAAAGAGGTCTACGCCGGCGAAAAATCCTTCAACAAGTTCAAGGACACACTCGGCGAAACCGCGGCCTGGCTCCCAGACGCCACCCTCGACGCCTTCCGCACCCATCTGGTCGGCATCAAGGGTCCGCTCACCACCCCCACCGGCGGCGGCATGCGCTCCCTCAACGTCGCCCTCCGCCAGATCCTCGACCTCTACGTCTGCCTCCGCCCCGTCCGCTGGTTCAAGGGCGTGCCCTCCCCCGTCAAGCGCCCCGGCGACTGCGACATGGTCATCTTCCGCGAGAACACCGAGGACATCTACGCCGGCATCGACTTCGCCGCCGGCAGCCCCGAGGCCGCCGCCATCCTCTCCGTCTTGGCCGACAAACTCCCCAAGGAGTTCAAGAAAGTCCGCTTCGGTACCGCCGATGCAGGCAAGTCCTGGGGCTCGGCCATCGGCCATCCCGAGCTGTACTCCACGCCCGAGGTCGGCGTGGGCATCAAGCCCGTGAGCCGCGCAGGGTCGGAGCGCCTGATCTGGGCGGCTATCGAGTTCGCCCTCAAGCAGAACCGGCGCTCGCTGACCCTTGTCCACAAGGGCAACATCATGAAGTACACCGAAGGCGCCTTCAAGGACTGGGGCTACGCCCTGGCGTGCCGCTCCTTCCGCAACCAGGTCGTCACCGAGCGCGAGTCCTGGATCCTCGGAAACAAAGACGCCAACCCCGCCCTCACACCCGAAGCCAACGCCAAGCTCCTCGACCCCGGCTACGACATGATGACCCCGGCCCAGCAGGCCAAAATCGTCAAGGAAGTCACCACCGTCCTCGCCGCCATCTGGCCCTCTCACGGCGACGGGAAATGGAAGAAACTCCTCCTCATCAAAGACTCCATCGCCGACATCACCCTCCAGCAGGTCCTCACACGCCCCAAAGACTTCGACGTCATCGCCACCCTCAACCTCAACGGCGACTACCTCTCCGACGCCCTCGCGGCCCAGGTCGGCGGCATCGGCATCGCCCCCGGCGCAAACATCAACTACATCACCGGTCACGCCATCTTCGAGGCCACCCACGGCACCGCCCCCAAATACGCCAACCTCGACCAGGTCAACCCCGGCTCGCTCGTCCTCTCCGGCGAGATGATGCTCCGGTACATGGGCTCGGGCGTGGGCGGCCCCGGAACAGCAGGTGGCGCCCCCGACCCCAAAGTCTGGTCCGACGCGGCCGACCTCATCATTAAGGGCATGGACGGCGCGATCTCCGCAAAGACGGTAACCTACGACTTCGAGCGCCTGATGAAGGCCGAGGGCGATACCCAGGTCAAGAAGGTCAAGTGCTCGGAGTTCGCGGATGCGGTGATCAAGCACATGTGAACTGTCGACCCGTCATTGCAAGGTCATCGGACGTCTTTTCGTCGCAACTCTTTGCAAGATGCCGAGATAGCGATCACGCGCTGAGTTGACGCGCAGTCCTATAATCGCGTCACTGAACAGGACTGTGGCAGAGAGCAGGCCCATGAGCCAACCCCGCATCACTCTCCGCGTCCACGCCATTCAGCGCATGTTCGAGCGCGACGTCTCCATGGACGACGTCCGCGCACGGGTCACGCGCGGCCACGCCATCGAGACCCGACCCGCCGACACCCCCTACCCAAGCCACCTTGTCCACCTCCGCATCCGTGATCGGCACCTGAACGCCGTGCTGGCCGACAATCCCGCCGCCAACGAGGTCTTCGTCGCCACCGTGTACGAACCGGACCCCGCGCTCTGGGACCGAACCTTCATGCGTAGAATCCAACTATGACCTGCCCCATCTGCAAGCACGGCACCCTCGCCCCGGGCCACGTCTCGGTCACCCTCGAACGCGCCCAGCTCACGCTGGTCTTCAAGGCCGTGCCCGCCCGCGTCTGCGACAACTGCGGCGAGCACTTCCTCGACGAGGCCACCTCCGCCCGCCTCCTCCAACAGGCCGGCACCGCCGCCGCCGCAGGCGTCCAGGTCGAGGTACGCCGATACGCCGCGGCGTGAATGAACGCTCTGCGGCGGGTGGAATCGGACACCCGAACCGGTCCTTGAATGTCTCGCGGACGTGGGCGAGACAACTGAGTGATCTCGCCGAGGACTCCCGGCGCGGCGTGTGCCCACGGCGCGCACAGCGACTGGCGGGCCAAGCGCGCGACTGGGTTAGTCGTATCCGTGATACACTTGGTCACGGCAAAGAGAACACGCGCAGAGCACGCCCAACGAGTGTGGATCGTCCTGACAGCAGCCGCCCTCAACCGGCAGCTGCTAAACTATGGACATTTGGAGGCGCGGCTTGGATTACCGGCTCGCGCTTTCGCTGCGATCCTTGGGCACATCCTGTCGTATTGTCGCGCGAAGCGATTGCCGCCACTTACCGCCATCGTTGTGACCAAGAAAGGTGGTGTGCCAGGTGTTGGCTTCGGCGACATCGCGGATCTTGATCGCGAGCGAGAGCGAGTCTTCGCACATCCTTGGTACGACGAAGCGGCTCCTCGAGCCGAAGACCTGTTTGAGACATGGCAAAACCGACAGGACGCGCGACGTGGCACGACCAAGAAAGCGGTTTAGCCCAATCATGTGCCACGATCCTGCTGCTCTGAGCAAGGTCGTGCCCCCTCCGCTACCCCTGCTCCAAACCCCGCCACCCGCCCTCCGCACGACCTTCGGTCAAAGCCCCGAAGGGCGTGGCACACCTCGCGGCACACGATGGCAGGCTCATCACATGCCCATCCCGCCCTGTCCACAACAACTCCCGCCGCAAGCCCTCCGGCAAGTCGCACGCCTGGCTCCACCCCTCACAGCCACTTGGGCGATCTCGCCCAGATCACACAGCCCACCGCAGTTGTTCACCCGCGCGAGCACGAACCCGTATCGACGCCTTTGTGCGCCATTTAGCGTCAATAAGCGATTTTCCCACCCCGCAGGCCGACCACGCTCAACTCCCCGTCTAGCGTGATGCATGGTCACCACCTGCCCCACCTGCACGCCCGACCCGCGCGACGCCATTCCGCCCGACCTCCTCGACACCCGCTCTCCCGCCTTCGGCGCAATCCTCGACAACCTCTCCGACGCCTGCATGGCCCTCCCCACCGTCGCCCACCTCGCCAGGCTCGACCTCTACCAACTCTCTGTCTGGGCGCAACTCCCCGCCCCATCCGAAGCCATTCGGCGCATCCGCCAACTCCAGCTCTCCCGCATCTGCCTCACCGCGGCCCTCTCCGGCACCGAGGCCGTCATGCGTTTCCAGGCCCTCATGTTCGACACCCCCGCAGAAACCAGCCGCAACGCCGCCGGCACCCTCCTTCGCCTCATCGACCACCCCGAAGACGCCATCAACCCCAACGTCCCCTATGACCCCGACAACACCAATACC
>CAZHKB010000287.1:0-3925 GCA_964533405.1 uncultured Phycisphaeraceae bacterium
AACATCGATTGGCCCACCAACCCCACCACCAACCCCGCCGCCCTGCGGGAAGAGATGACCCGGATCATCCGCCGCTGCAAGGAAACCAACCTCAACGCCATCCTTCTGCAGGTCCGCCCCTCGTGCGATGCCATCTACCGCTCGCGCCTCGAACCCTGGAGCGAGTTCCTCACGGGCCGCAGCGGCCAGGCGCCCTCGCCAGAGTTCGACCCGCTGAGCGACTGGATCACCCACGCCCACAACGCGGGCCTGGAACTCCACGCGTGGTTCAACCCTTTCCGCGCCCGCCACCACGAGGCCAAGCACCCCGATGCGCCAAGCCACGTCACGACAACCCGCCCGGGGCTCATTCGCTTCTACTCGAATCTCAAGTGGCTCGACCCGGGCGAGCCCGAGTCCCAGGCCCACTCGCTGGCCGTCGTCGCCGACGTTGTCCGTCGATACGACATCGACGGCGTCCACTTCGACGACTATTTCTATCCCTACCCCGTGGCCGGGCAGGCCTTCCCCGACGAATCGAGCCACGCCCGCTATGGCCACGGCGTGTCGCGCTCCGACTGGCGCCGCGCCAACATCGACTCGTTCGTCCAGCGCGTCAGCCGCGAGATCAAGTCCATCAAGCCCGACCTGCCGTTCGGGATCAGCCCGTTCGGCATCTGGCGACCGGGGCACCCCGTGGGCGTCGAGGGGCTCGACGCGTACGAGGCGCTGGCCGCCGACGCCCGCAAGTGGCTCCGCGAGGGCTGGATCGACTACGCCTCCCCCCAGCTCTACTGGAAGATCACGGCCCCCAAGCAGCCGTTCGGGCACCTGCTCGACTGGTGGCACGCGCAGAACACCGCACGCCGACACATCTGGCCCGGGCTTTACACCAGCAGGGTCGCCGAAGCGACGGACCCTTGGCCCACGTCCGAGCTCATCAACCAGATCAACATGGTCCGCGCCGTGCGCGGCTCAACCCCCGGCATCGTCCAGTTCAGCGCGCAGGCCCTTGTCAACGACATCGCGGGCATCGCCACCGCGCTGCGCACCGGCCCCTTCGCCGAGCCCGCGCTCCCGCCGCGGATGTCCTGGCTCCCGGCGCCCCGGGCCCAGCAGGCCCCCATCGTGACCATGCAGGACGGCGGCGCGCTCACCTGGTTCAACTGGCGCGCCTGGGACCACGAGGCCGACGTCCGGGCCTGGACCGTCTGGACCCGCAACGCCGCGGGCCAATGGCGCCTGCGCATCCAGGGGGCCAACGAACGGGTGCTGGAAGTCTCGTCGCAAGGCGCGACAGCCATCGACGCCGTCGCCGTCGCCGCGGTGACGCGCGGCTCCACCGAGGGCACGCCCTGGCTCATGCGGCGCATCGAATAGGCGGGCGACAACGGAACCGAATGCGCCAGCAGTCGGGCATCACCGGGCCAGGGGCGGACGCGCTTCCGCGATCGATCCCGGGCCGGGAACCCCTCGGACATCTCCGACTCGACGGAGCACCGCGCGCACTCAATCGGGCCTACCCCGCCTTCACCGCCTTCACCGCCGCCGCCGTCCACCCCGCCACCGCACCCCTGGGATGCAGCATCGCGTACACCTTCTCGACCAGTTCCATCGTCCCCTTGCCCGTCGCGCCCGACAGCGGCATGACCTCGACATCATGCCCCAGCTGCAGCGCGGCCCGGAACTTCTTGATCGCCTCGGCCCGCGCCGCATCATCCGCCAGCAGGTCCAGCTTGTTCAGGCAGATGATCTCGGGCTTCTCGGCGAGCAGCTCCGAGTACCCGCGCAGCTCCTCGCGGATCACCCGGTAGTTGTGAACGGGGTCGCTCTCATCCTCGGGCATCACGCTCACCAGGTGAACGATCACCTTGGTCCGCTCGATGTGCCGAAGGAAGTCGTGTCCGAGGCCGAGCCCCTTTGACGCACCCTCGATCAATCCGGGGATGTCCGCGAACACGACCCGGCGGGTCTGGTCGATCTCGGCGATCCCGAGCTGGGGCGACAGCGTCGTGAACGGGTAGGCCCCGATCTTGGGGTTCGTGCGAGAGATCGCGCCCAGCAGCGTCGACTTGCCCGCATTGGGCAACCCCACCAGCCCCGCCTCCGCGATCAGCTTGAGTTCCAGCCGCAGCTCGTACGCCTGGCCCGCCTCGCCCATCTCGGCCGTGCGCGGCGACTGGTTGATGGAGCTCTTGAAGTGCTCGTTGCCGCGACCGCCCCGTCCGCCCTTGGCGATCACGACGCGCTCGCTGGGCTTCAGGTCCGCCAGCAACCCGCCGGTCGCGTTGTCGTAGAGCATCGTGCCGGGGGGCACGCGGATCACGCGATCCCCGCCCCTGGCCCCGTACTGCTGCTTCGCCCGCCCGTTCTCGCCGGGCTCCGCGCTCCAGTGGAACGTGCCGCGGAAGTCCACCAGCGTGTTCAGGCCGTCTTCGACCTGGAAGATGATGTCGCCGCCGTCACCGGCATCCCCGCCATCGGGCCCCCCCTTGGGGATGCCCGGCCCGCGCCGGAACGACGCCGACCCGTTGCCGCCATCACCCGCCTTGACATGGATTACCGCACGGTCAATGAACATTGCCGTGATGGTAGGAGCCGGCATCCCGCGAACGCGCTGTGCCGGAAAGGGGTTGGACTCTCGCGATTCCCTCAGCAACCTGGTCAGCGGGGCACTCGGACACTCCCCCGCTGGCTGGCACCTGCGTGTCGGCTCGATCGTCGCCACCAAAAAAAAAGAACCCGGCACTCAGCACGCGCCAAGCGCCGGGTCTCGTGGGGGTCAGAAGAAAGTCCGAACCGACTTAAAAACCTCTCGGCGATGCCTTGGCACTCGCCAATCCGCCCGGCCCTCCGGGCAACCGCCGAACATCCCGAATCTCTCAGAGTCGTGCTGAGTGCTTCGCACGCCGGGGGGCACCAGCCCCGTTGGCGACGGGCAAGGATTCGTTCCGGGACCACGCTTGGTTCCACCCGTCCGAAAGGAATTTTCCCCTCATCCCGCATGATTCCCACCTCTTGCGGGGGGTTTAAGTCCAAGGCGGTCAAGCACCTGCTTCAGGTCCGACCAGACCGCCTTCCGGTTCTCATCCGTGTACGACCGCAGCAGGTACGCGGGGTGATAGGTGGGCATGACGCCAAACCGCAGCCCGGACCATTCCTCGGGCCAGTCGAACCCGTCTGGGGCCGCCGGCATCGCGAACTCCGCCCATTGGCCTCGGAGCCGCCCGATCGCAACTTCGCTCCGCAGCAGCAGATGAGTCGCCGGTCGCCCCAGCGTCACGATCACCTCAGGACCGATCGTCGCGATCTGCTCATAGAGGTAGGGCGCGCTGGCGACCACCTCGTCGGGCGTCGGCGGACTGTTTCCCGGCGGCCTGGTCTTGAGCACGTTGCAGATGTAGACCTGCTGGCGACTCAGCCCCATCCCGATGATCATCTTCTCCAGCAACTGCCCGGCCCGACCGACAAACGGCCGCCCCGACAAGTCCTCATCCTCGCCGGGTGCCTCACCGACAAAGACGAGCCGGGCCGCCGGGTCGCCCTCGCCGAACACGATCTTGGTGAAGGGCGTGTTGAACCTGGCGTGCGGGGCGTCTGCCTCGTATCGCGCCCGCAGCGCGTCCAGCCTGGCCTGAATCGCCCCTCCATCCCGCGCTCGTGTGCGGTGGTCGCGGGTCGGAGCGACCACGGCACGCTCCGGTGCCACGGCGCCGTGGTTCGCCGGCTCCCCCAGCGCGCTCCTCGCCGACCGATACCTCGGGATGAACTCCGCCCCCAGCAACTGCGCCGTCCGGGCGTGCTGCACCGCCAGCCTCACCAGATTCTCGTGACTTCCCGCCATGGCCCCACTGTATCCGTGGGCACCACCGGGGCGGCGGGCTTGCGGCCCAAGCCCCGGTGCCGTCCGCGTCACACCATCTGCCCCACCGCCTCGATCAAGGCC
>CAZHKB010000288.1:0-3923 GCA_964533405.1 uncultured Phycisphaeraceae bacterium
GCGGTATTGGGCGCTGGGCATCGGGCGCCGTGGGTTGATCGCGAGACCTTCGCTCAACGCCGCGACAGTCGTGGGGGATTGGGCGGTGAGGTTGATGGGCACCGAGCACGCCGCCGAGCCGGCTGACTCGGTGGCGCATGGGCTGACTGCCCCCTGCGTCAACGGCGGCGAGCCTTGTTGACACGTCCGCCGCACGCGGGGGAGGGGGATCAATCGGGGGCGATGGTGGTGACGTAGTGCTGGGCGCCGTCGCGGAGTTCGAGGATGACGGCCGACTTGCTGGCGTTGCGGTCGGCGTCGATGGTGATGTTGCCGGTGACGGCGGGGAAGTTCTGGGTGGCGGCCAGGGCGGCGGCGATGGCGGCGCCGTCGGTGGAGTTGGCGCGCTTGATGGCGTCGACGGTGATGAGCAGGGCGTCGTAGCCCAGGGCGGCCAGGCCGTCGGGGACCGCGCCGAAGCGCTCCTGGTACTTGGAGACAAAGGTCTGGACGGCCTCGCGGGTTTCCTCGTGGGAGTAGTGGTTGGAGAAGAAGGAGCCGTTGATGGCCTCGCCGGCGGTGTTGGCGAGTTCGGCGGAGTCCCAGCCGTCGCCGCCGAGCATGGGGGCGGTGATGCCGCGGGCGCGGACCTGGCGTGCGATGGCGCCGACCTCGGTGTAGTAGCCCGGGATGAAGATGACGTCGGCCTCGGAGTTGGCGATGGCGGTGATCTGGGCGCCAAAGTCGGGGTCGCCGGCGGCGTAGGCCTGCTCGGTGACGATGGTGCCGCCCAGTTCGGTGAACGCGGACTTGAAGTTGTCGGCCAGGCCGGTGGAGTACGGAGCCTCGCGGTTGAAGAGAACGGCGGCCCGCTGCCAGCCGCGTTCGTTGGCGAACTTGGCGCACACGAGGCCCTGGAAGGGGTCGATGAAGCAGACGCGGAAGATCATGTCGCCCTCGCGGGTGACATCGGGGTTGGTGGAGGAGGGGGAGATCATGGGGACGCCGTAGCGCTGGGCGATGGGGGCACCGATCATGGAGCGGCCGGAGGCGACCTCGCCGATGAGGGCGGTGACGTGGTCCTGGGTGCACAGACGGGTGACGACGGTGGCGGTCTCGTTGGGCTTGCCCTGGTTGTCGTAAGTGATGAGTTCGAGCTGGCGGCCCAGGACGCCGCCAGCGGCGTTGATCTCGTCGATGGCGAGCTTGATGCCGTTGTCTGTGGAGACGCCGAAGGTGGATTCAGAGCCGGTGAGGGAGGCGTAGTGGCCGATTTTGATGGTGGCGGCGTTGGCGGTGTTGGTGCTGTTCGCTCCGTTGGTGCCGGTGGTGTTGCCGGTGTTTGAGCCGCCTGTGTTGTTGCCGCAGCCAGCGAGGCTGGCGAGTGCGGCACAGACGAGTGCGGAGACCTGGGCCAGAACGGTGCGACGAGACGTGCGAACCATGGGGTGCTCCTGAGATCGCGCGGGCAGGTGCCCGGCGGGGGTGGTCGGGAATCACAAGGTCGGGGATAGTCTAGTGGGTTCGAGGGGCGGTGTGGGGACGGGGTGCCATCACTCGCGCCCTCCGTCTTGCTCCGCGTCATGTGTCCCTTCACCCAGCGCCCTGATGGCTCTCCACCCGTGTCGCAAGAAACCCGACGCCATGGCCGATATACTCCCCGCATGACCACGCGCCCGACGACCACGACGACGTCCAACCTCCTCAGCGGCTGACCGGGCGGCCGCGATGATTCTCTGAACCACCAAGCCCGGCCTCGCCGGGCTTTTTTCGTATCCTTCCCGCTCGTCTCCATCTCTCCCACTTCCCCTCCGAGCCACACCATGCCCACCATCACCCTTCCCAATGGCGACACGAAGTCCTTTCCCGGCCCCGTCACCGGCCTGCAGGTTGCGCAGTCGATCGGTGCCGGGCTGGCCAAGGCGGCGCTGGCGTGCAAGGTTGATGGCGAGCTGCGCGACCTGTCGTACGTCATTGACCAGGACGCCGGCCTCGCCCTCATCACCGCGGCCAAGCCGGGGCAGCCGACCAGCCCCGAGGCGCTGGCGCTGATGCGTCACTCGGCGGCGCATGTGATGGCGGAGGCGATCCAGGACGTGATCGGCAAGGACGTGCAGCTCGCCTACGGCCCCGCCACCGAGACCGGGTTCTTCTACGACATGTTCGTGCCCGAGGGCAAGAAAATCTCGACCGACGCCTTCGAGAAGATCGACGCACGCATCGCGGAGATCATCAAGGAGGATCGGGCGTTCAACCGGTATGACCAGGTGGCGGCCGAGGCTCTGCCGCGGCTGGGGCGTGAGGGGAACAAGTACAAGGTAGACAATGCCGAGCGGGCGCTGGGGATGGCGTCGTCGGTGTACAAAGGGCCGAAGGCGGCGGCGGACGGCGGGGCGGAGGCGGCGAAGCGGGCTGGGAGCCAGTCGCTGTCGTTCTACGCGACCGGAGCGCCGGGGAAGAACTGGGAGGACCTGTGCCGTGGGCCGCACGTGCCGAGCACCGCGCGGATCGGGGCGGCCCGGGTGCTGTCGGTGGCGTCGAGTTTCTGGCATGGCGATGAGAACTCGGATCGGCTGACCCGCGTTTACGGCACCGCGTTTGCAACCCAGGCCGAGCTTGACGCGTTTCTGAAGCAGAAGGAAGAGGCGACCAAGCGCGACCACCGCGTGATCGGCAAGGCGCTTCGGCTGTTCCACATCGATGAGGTTGTCGGGCAGGGGCTGATCCTGTGGACTCCGGCGGGGTCGATCGTGCGGAAGGAGCTGCAGAACTTCATCGCGGCCGAGCTGAAGAAGCAGGGGTACACGGAGGTGTTCACGCCGCACATCGGGCGGCTGGAGTTGTACAAGACCTCGGGGCACTTCCCGTATTACAAGGATTCGCAGTTTGCGCCGATCGTGGAGCGGGATGCGCTGCAGCACATGGCCGACACCAACTGCTCATGCTCGGAGATGATGCGGCGGGTGGAGGGGGTTTCGGCGCGCCTGGCGGCGGGGATCAACGAGCGGACCGGCAAGCAGACCATCACGGCGGACCGGATCATGGCGGAGGATCAGTTGATCGAGGGGTTCATGCTCAGGCCGATGAACTGCCCGCACCATGCGAAGATCTTCGCGTCCGCGCCGCACTCGTATCGGGACATGCCGGTGCGGCTGGCGGAGTTCGGGACCGTGTATCGGTGGGAGCAGTCGGGCGAGCTGAATGGGATGACCCGCGTCCGCGGCTTCACCCAGGATGATGCGCACCTGTTCTGCACCGAGGAGCAGATTCCCGCGGAGATTCAGGGGTGTCTGTCGCTGGTGAAGGTGATCTTCGCGACCCTGGGGATGAAGGAGTACCGCGTGCGGGTGGGGCTGCGCGATCCGAGCGCGGACAAGTACACCGGGAGCCCGGAGAACTGGGAAAAGGCCGAGGCGGCGTGCCTGGACGCGGCGCGGTCGCTGGGGGTCGAGTTCAGCCGCGAGCCCGGCGAGGCGGCGTTCTATGGGCCGAAGATCGACTTCGTGGTCAAGGACGTGATCGGTCGCGAGTGGCAGCTGGGGACGGTGCAGGTCGATTATAACATGGCGCTGCGGTTTGACCTGAGTTACGTGGGGGCGGACAACCGGCCGCACAGGCCGGTGGTGATCCATCGCGCGCCGTTTGGCTCGATGGAGCGGTTCTGCGGGGTCTTGATCGAGCACTTCGCGGGCGCGTTCCCGCTGTGGCTGAGCCCGGAGCAGGCGCGGGTGCTGCCGATCAGTGATAAGTCGAACGCGTATGCGGGACGGGTGCTGGCCGCGCTGCAGGAACGTGGGTTGCGGGCGACTCTGGACGATGGGAATGATCGGATCCAGGGGAAGGTGAAGGTGGCGGCGGACCTGAAGATTCCGTATTTGTTGGTGGTTGGGCCGCGGGATGAGCAGGGGGGGACGGTGTCGGTGCGTGCGCGGGGGACTCAGAAG
>CAZHKB010000289.1:0-3914 GCA_964533405.1 uncultured Phycisphaeraceae bacterium
GTGTGGTCGGGGGTGGTCGGGGGAGTGGATGTTCAGAAAAGGTGTGCCCTGCGGGCGAACGCTCGACCGCAGGGCGTACACCCTAGCCGCTCCGAAGGAGGTCGGAGCGGTGTCCCCAAGGCGAGTTCGGAGGGGCGGGCGTGGCGGATTCGCGTTGGAGTGTGTCGCGGCGTGCGGGCCTCACACCACCAGTGCGAACGCAAGTTTGAGGGGCGGGGCTTTCCAGCGCCGCCCGAGTGCGGAGGGGCGTCTGGGCCGAGACGCATCCGGGTCGGGCGCGGGTGTACCGAGTTGAGTCGCCGTGAACCGGCGAAGCGCCGCCGATTCGGGACGGGCTGGAAAGCCCGTCCCCCTCAACCTCTCGTGTGCCCTGGCACGCCCCCCGCCCGGCCTCCCCCGGTTTCGCAGAGCCGGCATGGGGGAGGGGGCAGGAGACGCGGCCCGCGCACCTTGACACCTTGACACCTCGCCCCCGCGCGGTATGCTGCTACTCGCGATCGGTGCCCCGTCGCTCTGTTCGGGTGTCGGGGTGAAAAGGGAAGTGCGGTGAAAGACCGCCGCGGACGCGCCGCCGTAACGGGCCTCGATCCAGTCTGAACGCCTGAGCGTTCAGGCTGGACTGGGAACAAACCCCGGCTCCACGAGTGCCACTGGCGACCTGAAGGGGTTGCCGGGAAGGCCGAGCCGGGTGTGCCCGAAGCCGGAAGACCTGCCTATCGCGTTGTCGTGACGGCCTCGCGGGCCGTCGTGATTCGAGGAGTTTCTCGTCCGGGCTTTCCCGGCGTGGGTGCTCCTGGGTCGCGGCGGTAAGGGCGTCGGCGATGTGGGCACGGGCGTTCCCGGCGTGCCTCGTCACCGGTTCACACTCCCCCGCAGGGCGGTCCCATTCCGTTCGAGGTGGCTCGCCGCGCGTGATGCGAGGCGGGCGCCCGGGAGCCGTCGCGCGCGATTCGCGACGAACAACGGGGATTCGAGATGGCGAGGTTGATGGCGTCGTGCCGCGCCAGGTGCGCGGCGGTTGTTGCATTGGTGTGGCTGGTCGGGATCGCCGGCGTGCTGCCCGGCCCGTGGGCGACGGTCGCCAAGGCCGACCTGCCAAACTACCAACTGGTCGGCACGTTCGCCCTGCCCGCGGGCACGGCCTCCTACGACCTGCTGCCCGACGGGCGGGCCATGGCCATCGTCGGCGAGTCGATCTGGACGCAGTCGGCGGTGAACTCCTCAGCGTTTGGCGTGGCGGGGTCGGTCCCGGCGGGCACTGTCGCGTCCTTTGGCGCGTCGTTCCTCCGCATCAGCCCGAGCGGCACGCGGGTGGCGGTGGGGGACAACGACTTCGGGCCCGGCGCCCAGGTCTTCGTGTTCGATCCGGGAACGCTCAGCACGGCCGCGCCGGTCGCGGGCGCGACGTATCAGGTCGATAACTACGACGCCCACTGGAGCAGCGACCACACGCTGTATGTCTCCGGCGGCAACTTCACCGACACCCTGGTCACCCGGCTCGACGCGAGCCTGGGGGCGCACGCGCCCGTCATCACCGGCATCGCGGGCGCATCCGGGGGCATCACGACCGACGGGACGTATCTCTACACCGCCAACGGGTTCGCCTTCGGCGGGCCTTCGGCGATGGGTGACGTCAAGGCCTTCGCGCTGGCCTCGCTCACGCCGGGCACGCCGGTGAACTTCGAGACGCAGGGAACACTGGTGGCCCGTGTTCTCTCGGGCAACACGCTTGGGTTCGATCATCTCGGGAACCTGCTCGTGGGCGGCGGTCCGGGCGGTTTCGCGGCGGTGGTGGATGGCGACGAAGTCCAGAACGCGTTGGTGGGCGGCCCGATGGCGACGACGCGGCTCGAGCTCTCGCCCACGACGCAGGACTCGCACTTCATCCGGCACAACCCGGCCACGGGCGAGCTGCTCGTGACCACCTTCGGCGACTCGACCGTGCACCGCTACGCGGTGGTGCCCGCGCCGGGGGCGTGGATCTTGCTCGGCTCGATGGCCTTGCCGGGGAGACGCCGGCGTGCATAAGCCCACTTGGCAATCCGGGCGCGTCGAGCCCGGCTCGGGCGGCCAACGCTCAACGCCACCATCTCTGGGCGGCGTTCGCCTGGTTCGCGCACTGTGCGTTCCACTCGCCACCCTTGCCGCTCCCGCCCTCGCCCAATCCCCCTTTGCAACGCGCGTCATCGCTTTCAACCCCGCCCCCGGCCAGTTCGTCCAGCACCCGCAGTTCAACGACGCGGCCCGCGCGCTGGGCGCGCCCATCGGCGGCGGCACCATCGCGCCCGACCTCACCAAACTCGTGTCCCTGGGCGGCTTCGGCGGCTGCCTCACCCTCGGTTTCGACCACCGCATCCTCGACGACCCGCGCAATCCGATGGGCCTCGACGCGATCGTCTACGGCAACGCCAGTTTCGTGAATGGGCACCCCAATCGGCGATTCGCCGAGGCGGCAACCATCGAGATCAGCCTGGACGCGAACGGCAACGGACTGGCCGATGATGCGTGGTTGGTTGTTCGCGGGCCGCAGCTGCCGTTGGTGCCGCAGGCCTCGATTGCAGGCGTGACGTGGGATGACAACATCCCGGACCCGACGTTTGCCCCCGCGGAGCCGTCGTGGATTCCGCAGGGTCGGACGGGCCAGTGGCAGACGTGGGCCTACGCGCTGCCGGCACTGTTTGCCGGGCCGGTGGTCGTCAATCCGCTTGGCCTGGGCTCATCCACGGAGGCGGTCTGGGGTCTGGCCGACCACACCCCCACGCTGCTGCTGGGCGATCTGGATGGTGACAACATGGTGGATGATCCCGGCACGTCGCCCGCGTGGTTCTACACGATCCCCGACGATCCCTTCGCCGTCGGCATCACCCCCGGCTCGGGCGGCGGCGACGCCTTTGACATCGCGTGGGCGGTCGATCCCGCGACGGGCCTGCCCGCCAACCTGCCCGGCTTCGACTTCATCCGACTCACCACTGCGATCGATTCGGTCCACGCCACGTTCGGCGAGATCTCGGCCGAGATCGGCGGCGTGGCGGATGTGAGATTTCTCGGAAAGCGTGCGACGACGACGCGGATTGTGGGGCCGGGATGAGTACGCAATCGCAAGGCCACACGCCAGGGTGCCACCAGCCCGCCGGCTCTGGGGCGCGACTGGTGCGAATGGCCGAGGCCGCGCCCGACGCCGTTGCCCGATCGCACCAGTCGCGCGGCCCAGAGCGGGGGCGGACTGGTGGCACCCACGCCTTCACCCTCCTCGAGCTGCTCGTCGTCATCGCCGTGATCGCGCTGCTGGTCTTGATCCTGCTGCCGGCGCTGGCCGTCGCCCGCCAAGCCGGGCAAGCCGTCGTCTGCGCCTCCAACCTCCGCCAACTGGCCTCGGCTCTGGACCTGTACTCCTCCGACCACGACGACCGGTACGCCCCGGCCGCCGCCGACGAACTTGCAAACCTCAACCGCTGGCACGGGCGTCGGGCCGCGCTCGCCCAGCCCTTCGGCGGGGAGGGACCGCTGTCGCCCTATTTCGCTCCCAGCGAGGGAGTCGGGAGGGCGCTGCGCGCCTGTCCGGCCTTCGTCGCCACTCTTGACACCCTCCGCGAGTCTGGCGCGGGCTTCGAACGAGGCTGCGGGGGATACGCCTACAACCGCGCCTTCGTCGGCGCTGATCGACACCCCGAACGCTGGATCACCCCTCCCCCCGGGGCCGGGGCCGCCGGCACCGGCACTCCTTCGCCGCGCGGCGTGTCATGGCTCCGTTCCGATCTGGTCGGCTCCGCCCGGACCCGCTTCCAGTCCCCGTCGGCCACCCTCGCCTTCGCCGTGGCTGCTCTGGCGGCCGAGTCCCCTGCTGGCGACCTGATCGAGTACTCGTTCGCCGAGCCCACGAGACTACGGCGAATCTCGTATGCCGTCTTCTGCTT
>CAZHKB010000290.1:0-3912 GCA_964533405.1 uncultured Phycisphaeraceae bacterium
GTTCCGCAGCAGCAGCGCGGACTGGTACCGCCTCGCTCGCACCTTGGCCGCCGCGGCCTTGGGCGCCATCACCCCCACCGCCCGCTCAACATGCGCCTCATCAAACAGCCCGCCCCCAGACAGCAACGTGTCGATCCCCGGACGCGCCAGCACCCCGATGAACGCCCCCGGCCTCGACTCACGGATCAGCCGCATCGCGGGCGTCGCCATGATCGCATCCCCCACCCACGAGGGCAGCACGACCAGCAGGCGCGTTGAAGCAGCATCGGACACGCCTGATCTTTGGCTCTCCCCCTCCGACCCGCACGCCCACGCACGCGAAGTCTCACACGGATTCCAGAAAACCCCCGCGCTCCAACCCAACTCACCCGCGAACGGGCGAGGTGTCAACGAGGCTCGGCGAAGTTGACGGAGGGCGCACCCCTCGGCTCAACCGCCTAAGGCCTCTCCTCCGGCGGCAACGCCAGACTCGGCCCAGGAATCAACTCAAGCTCCCCGATCCGCGCCAGCACACGCTCATCCCGAGGATCAATTGCGTACGCCATCCGCACACGCCGCGTCTCCTCCGCAGGCCTGTCCAACGCGCGGAAGAAATCCGCCATCGCCAGCTGCGGCTCCACCGTCCGCCCCGCATCAATATCCGCCGCGGTCCGGAACGCCTGGTGCGCCTCGTCCATCAGCCCCATCGCCTGAAGGTTCCGCCCCAGACGCATGTAATCGATCAGCCGACCCCTTTCCGTCGCGCTGCTCCCCAAGGTCGCGATCAGGCTCTGATCGCGCCCGGCCTCCCGCATCGCCCGCGCCATCGCGTCGAAGTACACCTCGTTCGCCTCTTCATGGTCCCACGCCACGGTCAGCGGCCCCACCGCCTCGCTCGCGCGCCCCGACTCCAGCAACGCCATCCCCAGCGCGTGCTGCGCATCCGCCCGCTGCGGCTGGCGATCCACCCACTCCTGGAAATGCCCCACCGCCTCGTGCGGTTGGCCCCGCAGCATCGCCGCCTCGCCGTCCCGCTGCAGCAACCCCACAGGCCTCGTCGACTGGCACCCCGCCAGCGCCAGACCCGTCCCGCACACCGCCATCACCAACCGCCGCGTCGTCGCGTGCCGCATGGACATCCTCCGTGATCGAGCCAAAGCCGTGGCCCGGCGTTCCCCACCGTCCGGGCAGGGAAGCATGATACTGCCGACCGCCAGCCTTGTCGCCCAACCGACAGGGCCAGGTCCAGGCCCGGACTTCGTACCTGAGGAGACTCCGCGACCAAGGTCCGGTTCGATCAACCCCGTCTAGCATCGCCCGTGCCATCCCCGTCCGCACGCTGTGTCCTGCTCCGCCACGACCTGCCCGACGGCTCGTGGCACTACGACCTGATGATCCAGCGCCCCGCGGAGAACCCTGCACTCCCCGGACACGATCGACCCCTCGTCACCTTCCGCGTCTGGACCCGCCTCGACCTCGACGCCGCCGCCGACTTCGAAGCCACCCCCCGCAACGACCACCGCCCCCACTACCTCGACTACCAGGGCCCCCTCTCCGACAACCGCGGCTCAGTCCGCCGCCTCGCCCGCGGCCTCGTCCTCGCATTCGCCGCCGCACCCGAAACCCTCGACCTCAGCCTCGACTGGGGCTCCGGCCCGCGCCGATGGCTCGCCCGCTGCCTCCCACCGCCAGGCACGCCTCACCCGGAGACCCCGCACCCTCCGAACCCTCCCAACCCTCGATCCAGACCCGCTGGCTCTTCCGCCTTCAGACGTGACACGCACGCCCAAACCCGGTACGCTGCGTCTCGGAGCGAAGCGGAATCCTCGGCCAGGCGGCCGGGGGATGGAGGCCGAGCATGAGGCGCGACAATCCCACGTTCTCTCCCCTGTTCTCCCCCCAATCCGGCGGCGGTTCCGGCGGTTCCTCCGCGGGCGCCTTTCCCGGCGCGTTCGACGACGAGCCCATCCCCCTCTCGCCCGACACCCCCGCCCAGCAGCCGGTGCAGCCCAAACTGCCCAACGCGATGCGCCCTCGCGATCCCCAACCCGTCGCCCCACAGCCGGTCAGCCCGCAACGCATGAATCCACAGCCTGCGGGGCCGCAGCCGGTCGGCCCACAGCCCGTGCCCAGAACCATGACCCCGACGGGCGGAGGCGCGTCCGGCGCCGGTGGAGCCACAGGCCTCGCCCCCGCCGAAGCCCCGCCCAAGATCCGCGCCTTCGAGCAGCGGGTCGCGGGCAAGCACGAGGATAAAGGCTGGGCCCGCACCCCCAACATCTCCGGCACCGGCGCCATCCACGTCCGCTCCTTCCACTGCAAACTCAACACCGAGAGCCTCGAGTTCCTCGACCAACAAGTCAACGAGTGGCTCGACGCACACCCCCAGTACGAGGTCAAGTTCGTCACCACCGGCGTGGGCGAGTGGGTCGGCAAAGTCAGGGAACCCAACTTCATCGTCCAGGTCTGGGTCTGACACGGATTGCCCTTGCCGCTCAGCGTGGCATAGAACGCCGTGAACTCATCCGCGATTCGCGGGTGTCGCGCTCCTCGCCTCAACCTGGCGCCGGGATGTCGCCACGGGTGCAGGTCGCCACAAGCGACCGCAACCCGTGGATAACGAAACCCCATGTCCCTGCCCCGGTCGGGGCGCAGGACGCCCTCGCCCTCGACCGGGGGTCGCTGGCCGTGCCGTCGACATACTCACCATCCGCGTTGGCGTCCACCCGCCGGGCCACGGCGTCGCTCGATGGACCGCAGCCCCCAGAACTGCTGGGCTACGCGCTCCAGCGTGCCCGGCAGCGATTCGTAGTCGTATCGCCGTTCCTCAAGCAGCTGCCAGTCGCTCGAGTAGTAGAACAGGTCGCGCTCCTCGATGCCGTTGTCGCGGAAGGTCCGCCAGTGCAGGCCGTTGGGTTGGTGGGCGGGTGGTCCTACATCCTGTCGGGCACAACTCGGAGAGAGGGCAAGACATGTTATTCCGTGTCCCGCGTCTGCCTCGTTCAGGTGTCCCTTGCATCATCGACTCGCGAAGGCGAGAGTGACGTGGGTTCCATCGACCGATCGCGCGATCAGCCTGCCGTCATCCGGCCACTCGACTGTGAGCACGCCGGGGTGAGCGAGAATAAAATGGCCTAGCGCGAGTCGACCACCAGCGACCTCTGACTCTGAGATTCGGCCATCTGCCTCTGCGCGGCTGAGTTGCCAGTGGGCTGCAGAGGCTCCGCTGTGCGGGAAGTGGACTGCGGGGCCGGAGCCGGGAAGAAGCCCGGAGTACTTCTCAAGTACCCAAACTTCGCGATCTGGACTTCTTTCGCCATACCGTAGTCCATCCGTTGCGGGTTGAATCCGAGTGCCAATAGACACCCATAACAACGACTCGTACACGTCGGCACCCGGAGAATGCCTCTGTTTCGAGTCGTCGTTCGTAACTTTCAAATGCTGCTACCACGAAGGAGGCGATGGCAACGATGAACGATGAAACACACTTCGTGCATGATGTCTCCATCGCAACTTGCGCACAACATAATGCGTTCGATTGATCGCTGGCCCACCGGCGATATTCACTGCCCGACGCCCGTCGATGTCGCAGTTGTGCCCGGAAGTGCGGGGTCCGCACATTCGCCGCCAGCGAGCCTTGCTGCTCGGATTCGTTGCCAGATCGGACCACCGCTCAAAGTGGCTTGGTCATCAAAGCGCACGAACATGTTCTGTGCGATCAGCGCGTCCCAAGGCAGAAGTGTTCCATCGGCGTCAGGTTCCTTGAGATCAATCTCGGCCACGTGCAGCAACTCGTGAAACATAGCGCACAAGTAGTCCTTATCGTCAACCGTCCGCCAGTCTCGCGGCGACTCCCCAGCTCTGGACTGGTGGGTGTTGAGTTTGAGAATCGTGTACCACTCTGAAAGCCGGTTCGGCCGTTCCCTTCGAGTG
>CAZHKB010000291.1:0-3899 GCA_964533405.1 uncultured Phycisphaeraceae bacterium
GTGTCCACCGGAGATGGGCAGGTTCATTGTGCGTGAACTGATCAGTCAACATCGTCGTGCCGCCGACCGACACCTCCCCGAACGTACTGGTGTCATACGCGCCGTTCTCAAACGCGGCCGGGTCGACCGACTTGTCGTTGTGCAGCCAGTTGGCAAAGCGGGCCATCACCCGCCAGCTTGCGGTGGCCGAGAAGTTCTTCTGCCCGGTTCCAACCTCGTACTGACGGATCCCGCCAACCGTGCCTGTATAGAAAATGCCCGGCCCGGTCAACGCGAACTGCCCCGGCGTGCCCGCCCAATATGGCGCATACGCCCGCACAAACTCGACCCACTGGTTGTTCGTCACGTTCGTCCGCATGATGCCGAACGTGTGATTCACCGCCCCCAGCGGCGGGGCATACGACGGCCACAACGGAGCTTCCTGCGCCGTCGCCCCCCGATTGCCCGCATCCCCCACCGTCACAAAGTTCAGTCCATACGACTGAAACGCTTGCGCCAACGCCACCGGTGCGGCAAGCGCCAGCCACACCACCGCCACAACCCCACGCCCGCGGCCCATCCCGCTGCGTCCCGCTTCGCGTCCATTCACAAGATCACACTCGCAACGCATGACACGCTCCATTCTCGGACTGTGCCGACAGCATGACACCTCGCGCCCGCACCCGCACCCGCAAGGGACTTCTCCAACTATTCACCATGTTTCACAAATCGCCACCTAATCAAGGGGGTATCACACACGATCGTGTGTCAACATTCTCCCCCGTGCCACAATCCTGTGGCATCCGCCGCCTATCGCACATCACTGAGCTGCATGATCGGCAGCAGCAGCGACACCGCCACCAGACCCACCACCCCCGCCACCATCAGCAGCAGCAACGGCTCCACAAGGCGGATCGCCGCCGTGAACAGCCGATCCGCCCGCTTATCAATCGTCTCGGCCACCCGCACCAGCACATCATCCAGGTTGTTCGCCTGCTCACCCACGGCGATCATCTCCAGCACGTCATCGGCGATCAGCCCCGAATCCCCCAGCGGCGTCGCCAACGGCTCGCCCTGACGCACCGACTCCGTCGCCTTCACGATCGCCTCTTCCAGCAGCATGTTCCCCGCCGCGTCCTTGCTGATCTCCATCGCCGCGATCATCGGCACACCGTTGCCCAGCATCGTCCCCAGCATCCGGCAGAACCGCGACACCGCCAGGTTCCGCACCACCGGGCCCACCACCGGTGCCCTGGTCTTCACGATTGCCACCCAACGCCGCACCGCCGGCTCCTTCAGCGCCCGCCACCCGCCGAACACCAGCCCCCCCACCACCAGCGCGGTGATCGGCCCATACTGCGTGATCGCCGCCGACAGCGCGAACACCACCTCCGTCACCGCGGGCAGGTCATCCAGCCGCGCGAACATCGGCTTGAACCGCGGCACGAAAAAACCGAACACCACGCTCAGCACGATCACCCCGAAGAACACCAGCACCGACGGATACACCAGACTTCCCACGATCTTGCTCTTCAGTTCCGCCTGCCCCAGCACGAACTGCCCCAGCCTCGCAAACACCTGATCCAGAAACCCGCCTCGCTCTCCGGCCTTCACCATCGCCACATGGATCGGCGAAAAGATGTCGGGCCGTTTGCCCATCGCTTCCGCCACTGGCTCGCCAGACTCGATGGCCTCGCTCAGCTCCTTGAACGCCACCGACAGCCGCCCGCCCGACTTGCGCCCCCCCAGCAGCCGCAGCGCGCGGAGCAACGGCACCCCCGCCGTCACCAACTCCGACAACTCCACATACGACTGCCCCAGCCGTCGCGTCGAGACCCGTCCCACCAGGATCTGCCGCCGCACGATCGGCGCGACCCGCACCGGCAACAGGCTCTTGGCCTCCAACTCCGACAGCACCGCCTGCTCCGTCGCGCCGGCGATCTCCCCGGCGATGCGTCGCCCGGTCGTCGTCATCGCGGTGTAGCGGAAGGTTGGCATGGGTCAGGGCCGCCGGGTCTTTGTGCAGAATCGGGCCAGAACAGAGGGGGCAGCCTGGCAGAGCGACAGAGTGGCGGAGTGAACGACAACGCCCTGCCGACGCCGGTCGTGCCACACCTTGCCACTCTGCCACTCTGCCACGCTGCCACGTCCCCTCTGCGTCACTCCGCCCCCAGCAACTCCTCCACCCTCGCCAGAACCGCCGGATCATCCACCCGCGTCCGCGGATCAAACCGGGCCACCACCCGTCCCTGCCGATCCACCAGATACTTCGTGAAGTTCCACGTCGGCGGCCCGCCCTCCTGGCTCAACCTCTGATACAGCGGGTGCTGGTCCTCACCCGTCACGCTGATCTTCTCGAACATCGGGAACGTCACGTGGTACTCCCCCGTGCAGAACTCCTGGATGTCCTTGTTCGACCCCGGCTCCTGCCCGCCGAAGTTGTTGGCCGGGAAACCCAGAACCACCAACCCTTCATCCGCCTTGTCCGCGTACAACGCCTGCAACCCCTGATACTGGGGAGTCAGGCCGCACGCGCTGGCCACGTTCACCACCATCACCACCTTGCCCCGATACGCGTCCAGTGCCTCCGCCTCCCCCTCGATCCGGTTCATCGTGAACCCCAGCGCGTACTTCGGGTCCATCGCCTCTCCCTCGCCCCCGGCGGGCGTGCTCTGCCCGGTCGCTTCCCGACCCCGCGTCGTCGAATCACCATCTCGCGCCACCTGTTCAACCGTCGGCGTGACATCCTGGGTCGAACTCGTCCCCGGCGCAGGCCGCGGCGAAGGCCCCGGCGCCGCCGTAGGCCCGCACCCGCCAAGCCCCAGCAGGCCCGCGCCCACGATGATTGCCGAAAAACTCTTGATGATCCCACGATGATCCGCTCGCTGACGCATGGCGCTCTCCCGGCTCGGGCGACTCTACCATCGCCCATGGTGGTACTTCGACGCACAGTCCGCTTTTCGATCAACCTCGACGCCGGCGGACGCCCCGTCGATCCGCAACCATCGTACAACACCTTTGCCGCCGGTCCCAGCCCCCTGGGCCTCCCCCGCCACTACGAGATCCTCGCCTCCTGCCGGGGCGACGCCCACCCCCGCACCGGATATGTCATCAACATCCAGGAGGTCGACCGCGCCGTTCGCCACGCCGCGGTCCCAATCCTCGCCGCCGCCGCCGCCGATGGCTCCACCGCCGACCCCATCGCCATCATGCCCCGCATGTTCGGCCCTGTCCGCGACGCCCTCCTCGAAGCCAACGCCGTCGACTGCGTCGCCCTGACCCTCCGCCTCACTCCATACCATGCCCTCGAGATGACCGAAAAGAGCGATTCCACCGTCCTCATCCGCGCCATGTTCGACATGGCGGCCGCCCATCGACTCCACTGCGCCGACCTCACCGACGAGCAGAACCGCGCCCTCTTCGGCAAGTGCAACAACCCCTCGGGCCACGGGCACAACTACCGCGTCGAGCCCCTCGTCGCCCTCGACCTTTGCCTGCTGCCCGCCCACCCCTTCACGATACAGACCCTCGAGCGCATCACGGACGACTCCGTCATCCGCCGCTTCGACCACAAGCACCTCAACCTCGACACCGCCGAGTTCTCAGAGGCCGCTGGCGTCAACCCCTCAGTGGAGAACATCGCCCGCGTGTTCTTCGACCTCTTGGCCCCCCGCATCCGCGAGGCCTCCCCCGCCGCCACCCTCCGCAGCATCACGGTTTGGGAAACCGACCGGACGTGCGCGATGTATCCGGGGTGATGGAAGCTCACCCGCCGGGCGGACGGGAACACCGCAGCGGATGTATGCGCCCGGAGGGCGCTCGAATGTCGCCAAGCCCTTAAAACTGCCCATCTCCGGTGGACACCGACGATCGATAGGCTTCGGCCTGTTGACGGGAGGTTCACGGGATGGTCAAGGGAC
>CAZHKB010000292.1:0-3898 GCA_964533405.1 uncultured Phycisphaeraceae bacterium
TTGTGGGTCTATCGGAGCCTGCGTCGGCGTTTGCGGGCGATGATCGCGCTGCGGGATGTGTTGCTGGCGGCACATCACGGGGAGCAGGACCGGGCCGCGCTGGAGTTGGGGGAGGGCCTGGGCGAGGAGGCGTTGGCGTGGAACGCGCTGCTGGATGAGCGTGAGCGGGCGGGCGCCGCGCCGGTCGCGGAGGCCAGCGGGCGTGCGGTCGAGATGTCGACGGGCGATTTCCGGCCGGTTTGCGACGCGATGTGGCACGGGCTGATGGTGGTTGACGACAGCGGGATGATCCTCTACGCGAACGGGGCGTCGGGGATCCTGCTCGGCAAGCCGCGCGAGGCTCTGGTGTGCGCGGCGATGAGCGAGTCGATCGACAGCCCGGAGTTGTGGGACGCGGTGCGAGCGGCCACCAGCGGGGACACCCGGCAGCGCGTGACGCTGGAGGTCAAGCGTGGGGACAACGCGGGGGTGTTGCGCGTGACGGTGCGGGCGCTGCGGAAGGGCGACCTGCCGTCGGCGATGCTGTTCATCGAGGACGTGACGCAGCAGCGGCTGTCGCTGGAGGCGCGGGACGGGTTCGTGGCGCAGGCGGCCCACGAGCTGAGGACGCCGCTGACGAATATCCGGTTGTACGCGGAGGAGGCGATCGAGTACGGGGACAACGACCCGGCGGTGCGGACGCGGGCGCTCAACGTGATCAACACCGAGTCGCGGCGTCTGGAGCGGATCGTGGGGAACATGCTGAGCGTGTCGGAGATGGAGGCGGGCAGCCTGCGGTTGACAATGGCGGAGGTGCGTCTGGAGGCGATGGTGGCGGAGCTGGAGACGGACTACCGGAACCTGGCGGTGGAGAAGGAACTGACGCTGCGTTTCGACCTGCCGCCCAAGTACCCGGTGGTGTTCGCCGACCGCGACAAGCTGATGCTGGCGCTGCACAACGTGGTGGGCAACGCGCTCAAGTACACGCCGGCCAAGGGGACGGTTGTGGTGCGCCTGGACGCGGACGAGAAGCAGATCACGGTGGACGTGACGGACACCGGGCTGGGTATCGCGCCCGACGAGCACGAGAAGGTGTTCGAGCGGTTCTATCGCTCGCGAGACACGCGGATCGGGACGGTGGAGGGCACGGGCCTGGGGCTGGCGCTGGCGCGGCAGGTGGCGCGTCTGCACGGCGGAGACATCACCCTCAAGAGCGAACTGAACAAGGGGAGCACGTTCACGATCAGCGTTCCGACGCACGCCAAGGCGGCGGGGAGCATGGCGGCGTAGCCGGGCGTGGCGGGGCGTTGCGAGGCGGATGCGATCGGGGGCGGCGATTGGGCGGGCATTCTCAGGAGGGCGACCGGGCGTGGACATCGAGGAGCAGAAACAAGGCGCGGTCACGGTGCTCAAGCCCAAGGGGCCGCTGGTGGGCACGGAGTCCGTTGACTTCGCGGCTCGGGTCCGCCAGGTGATCGCGGCCTCGCTGGGTCGCGTGGTGGTGGACACCGCGGCGATGCCGTTCGTGGATTCGGCGGGCCTGGAGTGCCTGGTCGAGATCGCGGAGGAGTTGGGCGACAGCGGCCTGTGCCTGCGGCTGTGCAACGTCAACGAGACCCTGCGCGAGGTGCTGGACCTGACGGGCACGGCTGGGCTGTTCGAGCGGCACGAGGACGCCACGGCGGCGGTGAGGAGCTTCATGTACTCGTGAGCGAACAGAGCCGCCAACCCGAGCCGGGAATCCGTCCGCGTGTGGGCGACGCGCTGGTGGCGTCTGGCGCGATCACGGCGGAGCAGCTGAGCCGTGCGCTGGCGGAGCAGCGGACCGCGGGTCGGATGCTGGGTGAGATGCTGGTCGAGCAAGGTGTGATCTCTCCGACGACGTATGTGCAGACGCTGTCAAAGTGCCTGGGAATCCGGGGGTGCCAGCTCCGGCACGGGCTGCTGGACCCGGCCCTGATCACCTTGCTCGGAGAGGACGAGGCGCAGCGGCTCAAGTGCATCCCGATGTTCAAGGTGAAGGGGGAGCTGACGGTGGCGATGGCCGAGCCGCAGTCGCTGCCGACGATCGACCGGTTGCGGCGGATCACGGGGCTGCGTATCCGCCCCGTGCTGGCGCTCGAGGCGGAGATCAAGGACTTCATCAAGAAGTATTCGGGCGGAGAGGTGAACGTCGACGCGTTCCTGACGTCGCTGGCCGAGAGCGACATCGAGGTGGTCGAGCGGGAGTCGATGGATGACGAGGACTCGACGAACCTGGATCGCCTGGTGGAGGGCAGCCCGGTTGTCAACCTGGTGAATGTCGCGCTGGTGACGGCGGTGCGGGACGGGGCGTCGGACATCCACATTGAGCCGAGCAAGCGCGGGACGCGGATCAGGTACCGGATTGACGGGGTGCTGCGTGACCTGATGAGGCCGCCGGCGGGGATGCACTCGGCGATCACGAGCCGCGTGAAGGTGATTGGAAGGATGGACATCGCGGAGAAGCGTCTCCCGCAGGAGGGTCGGGTTCGGATCATCGCGGAGGGGCGCGAGATCGACCTGCGGGTGTCGTCGATGCCCACGCTGATGGGCGAGAAGCTGGTGATCCGCGTGCTCGATAAGAGCAACCTGAAGGTGCGGATGGAGGACCTGGGGTTCAGGCCCGAGGCGCTGGCGATCTTCAAGCGGATGCTCGACCAGCCGCACGGGCTGCTGCTGGTGACGGGGCCGACGGGCTCGGGCAAGACGACGACGCTGTACTCGGCGCTCGACCTGCTGCGCAGCCCCGAGGTGAACCTTGTGACGGTGGAGGATCCGGTTGAGTATCAGCTGGACCTGATCAATCAGATTCAGGCCCAAGAGGCGATCGGGATGACGTTCGCGCGCGTGCTGCGGAGCCTGCTGCGGCAGGACCCGGACATCATCATGATCGGCGAGATCCGCGATGAGGAGACGGCGCGGGTGGCGGTTCAGGCGGCGCTGACGGGGCACCTGGTGCTGGCGACGCTGCACACCAACGACGCGCCCAGCACGGTGGCGCGGCTGCTTGACATGGGGGTGGAGGCGTATCTGCTGGCGAGCGCGCTGATCGGGGTGGTGGCGCAGCGGCTGGCGCGGACGATCTGCCCTTCGTGCGCGACGCGGTACTACCCGAGCGAGCAGGTGCTGAAGGACGCGGGGCTGATGGACAAGGCCGGGCGGGCGTTCCGCAAGGGCGAGGGATGCCAGGTGTGCCACGACTCGGGGTTCCAGAAGCGGATGGGGATCTATGAGGTGATGGAGGTGACGTCGGGGGTGCGGCGCGGGATTCACAGGGGCGTGGCGGCGCACGAGCTGCGGGACATTCTGCGGAAGGAAGGGTGGAGGTCGTTGCGCGAGGAGGGCGTGGAGGCCGCGCTGGCGGGGCAGAGCACGCTGGAGGAGATTCTGCGGGTGACATCCGAGGATGAGGCGCACGAGAAGCCGTTGCCCGCCCCGATCATGGCGCCGCTGCCGGGCGAGGCGGCGCGTCCGGCGGTGAGCGAGGGTGTCGCGAAGCCGGCGACGGCGGGTTCGCTGGCGAGCGTGCCGGCGCGGCCCGCGCCGACCGAACTGCGAGGTGCCGCATGAAGTTCGCCTACAGCGGGTACGACAAGCAGGGCGCGGCGTCGAAGGGGTCGATCGAGGCGTCGAGCCTGAACGAGGCGCGGGATGCGCTGCGGGCCAAGGGGGTGTTCGCGACGAAGGTTGTGGAGGACGCGATGTCCGGGTCGGGGGGGTCCGGGGGTTCGGGTGGTTCGCACGCGTCGGCTCACAACGTCTCGCACACCACGGCGCACAACGCCTCGCACGGCGCGAGCGGACACTCCGACGCCACCCCGACCAACCGCGGCCGCGGTCGCCCCAGCAGCGGCGGCAACGCCAAGCGGGTGTCGGGGTTCTTGAAGCAGTTGTCGCT
>CAZHKB010000293.1:0-3863 GCA_964533405.1 uncultured Phycisphaeraceae bacterium
CCGGCGGCTTCGACTTTGACCAGCACCCCGCCGGCGGAGGGTGACGGGATGGGGGCCAGTGGGGCGAGCGGCCTCGGGGTTCCGCCGGGGGAGTGAATCAAGAGAACTGATGGCGCGAGCGTTCGGCCACCGCGCGGAGCGGGCGCGGGTGAACTTGCCCCTCGGTTCGCGGGCGGGGGTTCTCGACATCCTGACGCGCGTCGAGGACGTGCAGTGGGCGATTGCGCGCGCGATCGGTTCTGTTGGCGTTCAAGGCCACGCGGGTGGGGCGGCTCAGGCTCCGCCGCGGGACTCGCGCTTCTTCCACTCCTTTGCGATCACGCGATCGGCCAAGGCGGGCCACGCGGTGGCCAGCGCGAGAGCCAGTCGCGTGGAGCGGCTGGTCCAGACCTCACCTTTGGGTTTGCGGAGGCAGCGGACGATGGCGCTGGCGACGGTTTCGGGGGTCTGGATCGTGCCGCCCGAGCCGGTCATCACGGTCTTGCCGCGGGTCTCGGCCCGGGTGCGTGTGGTGAACTCGGTGCTGGTCTGGACGGGGTGGACGGTTGAGCAGTGGACGCCGGTGCCCGCCAGTTCGAGGCGCAGCGAGCGTCCGAAGTGGTCCTGGAGCGCCTTGCTCGACGAGTACGCGGCGTACATGGGGACGGCGAGTTTGGAGAGGCAGGACGAGCAGATCAGGATGTGCCCGGCGCGGGCGGCCAGCAGGTGCGGCGCGGCGGCCCAGATGAGGTGCATCGTGCCGTAGAAGTTGGTGCGGAGGATCGCGTCGATCTGGGCGGGCTGCATGTCGAGCACGCGGGACTCGAAGCCGTAGCCGGCGTTGGCGAAGATGGCGTAGAGCGAGCCGAACTCGGCGATGGTGGCTTCGACAAGGCGGCGCGAGTCGTCGGGGTTGTCGACGTCGCACTGCACGGCGATGGCGCGGCCGCCGGTTGAGTTGATGTGGTTGACGATGGACTGGAGGCGGTCGAGGCGGCGTGCGGCCAGCGCGACCGGCATGCCCGCCGCGGCGCAGGCGATCGCCGTGGCCGCGCCGATGCCCGAGGACGCGCCGGTGATCGCGATGGGTCTGGAAGTGAGGGTGATGGGCATGGTGGGAGGGCGCTCGGGTGGCGTGGCGGCGGCTTTGGGCGGCCGAGCGTTGGATGTGTGCGGGGAGGTGAGCGTGGTCGGTCAGAGCCGGGACCGTGAGGTCGCGGTGTGTGTCGGGCGGGGCGCGGGATACCTCGCGTGCGTGCGCACTCGGCTCCGTTCAGTCCGGATTGAGAGCGCGTTCGCCCGCTTCGCCGGCTTCCTGGACGTCTCGGCCGACGCCCTTGACGGTGTTGCACGCGGTCAGGGCCAAGGCGATCGCGCCCAGGGTGAGCAGGAGGGCGGCGCGGGCGAGGCGGCGGTTCATGCGAGGGCTCCGGTTCGGGGCGCGGCTGCGCCGAGGTCGAGTCGTCGGTGCATCGGCAGGCCGACGGTCAGTCGACTGGAAGCGTATCAGAGTCGGACGCGGACGGGCGAGCCCCCCCACCACCCCTTGCGAGCAGCCAGGAGAGTTCGGGGCATCGGAGGGAGCGGGTCAGGGCGAGATAGGAGAGGCCGCCGGCGCTGACGCCCGCGAGGAGGCGGATGAGGTGCCAGAGCCACGGGTTGGTGTTCCAGCGGGGCGCGAGGCCCAGGAGCAGAAGCGTGCCCCAGGTCACGGCGGCCATGAGCGCGGCCAAGGCGAGGATGCGGGCGATGGCCATGATCGTGGCGCGGTCGAGCGTGTCGCGGTGGGTGTGGCGGGCCTGGATCCAGAGCAGCGCGAGGCACTGGGCCATGGCGCTGCTGGCGGTGGCCCAGGCCAGGCCGGCCTCGCGGAGTTGCCAGATGAACGCGAAGTTCAGGACGAGGTTGAGCAGGACGGCGGCGATGGCGACCTTCATCGGGGTGCGGGTGTCGCCGCGCGCGTAGAAGGCGCGGGTGGAGACGTGGTTGAGGGAGTACGCCCAGATGGCCACGCAATAGCCAAGCAGGACCGAGGCGGAGCGGGCCGCCCCGCTGGCGGAGAAGCCCGAGCCACCTGTAAAGAGAACGGCGATGAGGTCGTGGCGAACGAGGATCAGTCCCAGCGAGGCGGGAATCCCGATGAAGAGCGAGAGCCGCATCGAACGGCGAAGGGTGTCGGCGAAGGCGACCGGGTCTTTGGCGGCGCGGCTGAGCATCGGGAAGGCGGCCGTGGCGACGGCGATGCCGAAGACGCCCAGGGGAAACTGGTAGAGGCGCTGGGTGTAGGTGAGGATGGCGTTGGAGGCGTCGTCGAGGGGGCAGGCCAGGCCGAACATGGTGGGGCCGACCCAGAGAGGCCACATGGCGATGAGGGTGTCGATGGCGGAGTTGAGCTGGATGGTGCCCAGGCCGATCACGACGGGCACAAAGCGTTTGCCCAGGCGGCGCATGGGGGCGAGCGTGCCGGTGGTGTCGCGCGTCCAGCGGATGGAGGGGCGGAGGGCGGCCAGCGTCCACATGACCTGCAGCGCGCCGGTGATGAGCGTGGCGAAAGACAGCAGGTAGGCGGCGAAGATGCGGTCGGGGCTGGGGTGGAAGAGGAACGGGGCGGCGGCCAGAACCAGGCCGAAGTTGAGGAGGATGGGGGCGGCCGCGCCGGGCGCGAACTTGCCGTGGGTCTGAAGCATCGCGCTCAGGATCGCGGTGGCGCAGACCATGGGCATGAAGGGCATCATCACCAGCACGAGGCGGAGGGAGAGGTCGCGCTCTGGGTCGGGCGTAAGGGTGAACAGGAGCAGGAGCAAGACGAGCTCGATCACGACCGTGAGCGCGCCGGTGACGCCGACGAGCCATCGCATGGATCGGCTCGCAAACCGGCGTGCGGCCTCGGGGTCGTCACGGTCGAGGGCGGTGTATTCGGGCAGAAAGGCGGCGGACAGCGCGCCCTCGCCGAAGAGACGGCGGAAGAGGTTGGGCGCGGAGAACGCCGCGGCGAAGGCCGAGCCGATCCAGGTGTCGCCGAAGAGGCGGACGGTCACGACATCGCGGACCAGGCCGCCCAGGCGCGAGCCGATGGTGAGCAGCGAGACGACGCGGACGGCGGCGCCCAGCGACGCGTGCTTGCTGGCGCGCGGCGACAGGCGCGGATTGATCGCGCTCAACGGAAGGCTCGGGGCTCGCGCTGAATCCCACGGCGCGGCGGCTGGCGACTCGCGCCAAAAAAAGACGGGGCGGAGCGGACGAGCGGATCTCCCTCTCCTCGAAGGAAGGAGGCTCATCTGATGCTCCGCCCCGGGGTCATCCCCCTGACCCCCGCGCTGAGGTTGTGTTGTACCACCGCGCGCGGCGCGGGCAAAGAGGAATCGCGCGAATGCTGCGCGATGGATTGGCGCCGGGGGCGCGGAGGTGAGGAGAAGGGGCGCAGACAGATCAGGAGTCGGTGGGCGTTTGGGATTGGATGACCGGAACTGGGGGGTTTCCCGAGTGCGGCCTGGGGGCGACCAACCGGGTGAGCACGGCCGCGGCGGCGACTCCCAAGGTGATGCCAGCGGTGTTGGCCAGAAAGTCGTCGAGGGCGGCGGTACGCCCGAGGCCCGGGATGGCCTGCGTGGACTCATCGACGGCGGCGTAGAGCATGGCGGCCAGCCAGGACAGGGCGATGTTGCGGCCGGAGGCGGCTGGGGCGAAGAAGGCGGAGAGGGTGACCAGGCCGCCGAGGGTTCCGAAGGCGAGCAGGTGGATGTAGAGGTCGGAGCGTGGAACGGGGCCGTCGAAGCGGAGTCGGGGCCAGTGGGTGGCGGTGGCGAGCACGCAGACGTAGGCGATCAGGAGGATCGGCCAGAAACGGGCGGTGAGGAGGTTGCGAAGCAGGGCGAGCACGGGGG
>CAZHKB010000294.1:0-3835 GCA_964533405.1 uncultured Phycisphaeraceae bacterium
GAGGCCGTGGCTGTTGTCGCTGGGCTGGTCGGTGATGTAGCGGATGGTGACCCGCAGTTCGGTGGCGGCGGCAGGCACCTGGGCGATGAGGCGATGGATCTCGCCGGGGGTGCGCTGCCACGCGACGGCGTTGCCGTCCTGGTCGGTGATGCGGAGGCCGCCGATATTCTGGACCGGCCCGCCGGGGGCGTGTGAGCCGGGGACCCACTTGGGGTACCAGAGGGCGAGCTGCCCATCGGCCGCGTCGGTAGCCACCGGGCCAGTGAGGGGGATGGTCATGGTGCCGGAGAGGAGGTGGCGCGGGAGGTCGGTGGCGTCGATGTCGAGGCGCGCGGTGGGTTGGGCGAGGGCGGTTCCGCCGGAGAGACCACCGGCGACGACGAACCCAAGCACGCACAACTGACGAATCCGCATCGCTCATCTCCCAGGCCGAGGCCTTCTCGACACGACCAGACTAGCAAAGCGAGGCGGGCGGCGCGAGCCCCCGCGCGAACTCGCGGTGCGGACCTCAACCACGGTACCCTGCCCCTGGCATGCCCACCCGCCCCACCATCCTCGTTGACGGCTCCCCGCTCACTCCCGCCGCCGTGGCCGCTGTCGCGCGGCAGGGTGTGCTGGTCGCCCTCGCGCCGGTCGCGTTGACTCGTATGAGCGCCTCGCACGCCGCCGTCGCCGCCTTGGTGGCCGATGGGCTCCCCCACTACGGCATCAACACCGGGTTCGGGTCATTGTCCAAGAAGCGGATCGCGGGCGATGCGTTGCGGGAGGTGCAGCGGAACCTGGTGCGGTCGCACGCCGCGGGCGTTGGGGAGGCTTTGCCTGAGGATGTGGTGCGTGCCATGATGCTGTGCTTGGCGGGGTCGCTGTCGCGCGGGCTGTCGGGCGTCCGGCCCGCGCTGGCCACCGCGATCCTCGATCTGCTGAACCAGGGCGTGACGCCGGTGGTTCCGTCGATCGGGTCGGTCGGGGCGTCGGGCGATCTGGCTCCGCTGGCTCATGTCGCGCTGGTGTTGATCGGGGAGGGGGAGGCGACGGTGAGCAAGGCGGGCTCTGGGCGTGGCCGCTCAGAGCCGCGGGCACGGCACGCGGGCGGCCGCGTACACCTGCCCCCGACCGTTCAGTCAGGAGCCGATTCGTTGGCCGCCGCCGGGCTGAAGCCGCAGGTTCTGGAGCCGAAGGAAGGGCTGGCGCTGCTGAACGGCACGCACCTGATGGCGGCCCAGGCCGCCCTTTTGTGTGCCGACTGGCCCCCACTGCTGTCGGCGGCGTTGGCGGCGTGTGCGATGTCGATCGATGGATGCCGGGCGACGGATGCGTTCCTGGATGACCGGGTGCATCTGGCCCGTGCGCATCCGGGATCGCGGGTTGTGGCGGCTCGATTGCGCGACCTGCTGGCGGGCAGCCAGGTCATCACGTCGCACCGGGAGAACGACTCGCGGGTGCAGGATCCCTACTCGCTGCGGTGCGCGCCGTATGTCATGGGCGCGTGCGTGGATGCGATGGCCAACCTGGAAGCCGCCACCGCCCGCGAACTCGCCGCAGTCACCGACAACCCGCTCATCTTCACGAGCAACGCGGGCTCCGACATCATCTCGGCCGGCAACTTCCACGGCATGCCCATCGCGCTGCCGCTCGATGCCGCCGCCATCGCCCTCTCGCACATCGCAGGGATCGCCGAGCGGCGGGTCTACTTCATGCTTGCGGCCGGCGAGCCGGAGATGGAACTCAAGGCGTTCCTGACCCCCGACCCGGGCCTGCGTTCGGGCCTGATGATTGCCCAATATGCGGCGGCCGCCCTGGTGAACGAGATCGCGGGCCTGGCGGCCCCGGCCACGGTCATCAACGTGCCGACGTGCGCGGGGATCGAGGACTACAACTCGTTCGGCCCGCGTGCGGCGGCCAAGGCCCGTCGGTCACTGGATCTGACGACGAAGGTGGTCGCGATCGAGCTCCTTTGCGCCGCCGCGGCCATCGACCACCACAGGCCGCTGCGATCGGGAGCGGGTGTGGAAAAGGCGCACGCAACGGTGCGGCGCGTGGTCGCGCCGATCGGTGAGGATCGCCCGCCGGGGCCGGATATCGAGGCGATTGCGGGACTGATCGCGTCCGGGGCGTTTGCGGCCTAGCGGATTCGCGCGGGTCGGCCCGGCGTGCTGTCTGGTCCTGCGGCCACTCGAGCCGTTGACGGCCCAGTTGGCCCACCGAGTTGGCGATCCGAGGGGATGCGGGGCGTGGAGCGCGCCGTTGACGCTGTCCGCCCCGCGCCGCGGCAACCACATGCCCCAAAGTGGGGGCTTGTGCCGGACCGACAACATGGGTACGGTGAAGTGTCCGCATCGCCCCCCGGCGTCTGCTGCAACTCAGGGGTGGGTCTTCACGGAGAGACCAACATGGCCACCATGCTCAAACCCAGCCCGAAATCCACGCGAGACCTGACCTCTGAGCTGCGCATGCTCACGGGCCGCGGCAAGCGAACCGTGTGGGCGCCGCGCGGGCGGACGCTGCACTGCAAGACGTGGGCCGCCGAGGCCGCTCTGCGGATGCTGCTGAACAACCTCGACCCGGAGGTGGCCGAGAATCCGGACGCGCTGGTGGTCTATGGCGGACGCGGGCAGGCCACCCGTTCGTGGGAGGCTCTGGATGCCATCGTCGCCTGCCTCCAGCGGCTGGAGGCCGACGAGACGCTGCTGGTCCAGTCGGGCAAGCCGGTGGGCGTCATCCGTACGCACGAGGGTGCGCCCCGCGTGCTCATCGCCAACTCGAACCTCGTGCCGCACTGGGCGACCCAGTCGCACTTTGACGACCTCGCGGCCCGCGGGCTGATGATGTACGGCCAGATGACCGCCGGCTCGTGGATTTACATCGGCACCCAGGGAATCCTCCAGGGGACCTACGAAACCTTCGCCGAACTCGCCCGCCAGCACTTCGGCGGGACGCTCAAGGGTCGGCTGTGCGTCACCGCGGGCTGCGGCGGGATGGGCGGGGCCCAGCCGCTCAGCGTGACCATGAACCAGGGCGTGTGCCTGATCGCCGATGTGGACCCGGTTCGGCTCGAGCGCCGGGTCGAGAAGCGCTACCTCGACGAGATTGCGCACGACCTGGATGAGGCGATCGACCGGGCCTGCGAGTACGCGGCCCAGGGGCGGGCGGTGTCCGTGGGCGTCGACTGCAACGCGGTCGAGCTGCTCCGCCGCCTGATCGAGCGCGACATCACGCCCGATGCCCTGACCGACCAGACCAGCGCGCACGACCCGCTGCTGGGGTATGTGCCCTCGGAGATGACGGTGGGCGAGGCGGACTCGTACCGCAGGCGTTTCCCCGAGCAGTACCAGCGTTTGGCGATGCAGTCGATGGCCGTCCACGTGGAGTTCATGCTCGAGCTGCAGCGCCGGGGCGCGATCGCGTTCGACTACGGCAACAACATCCGCCAGCGGGCTTTGGACCAGGGGGTGACCGACGCGTTTGAGATCCCTGGATTCGTGCCTGCGTTCATCAGGCCGCAGTTTTGCGTTGGGCGTGGGCCGTTCAGGTGGGCCGCACTGTCGGGCGATCCCGAGGACATCAAGACCACCGACGACGCGTTGGTCGGGCTGTTCCCGAATGACGCGGGCCTGCACCGCTGGCTCAAGATGGCCGAGGAGCGGGTCGAGTTTCAGGGCCTGCCCGCCCGCATCTGCTGGCTGGGCCTGGGCGAGCGCGAGAAGGCCGGGCTGCTGTTCAATGACCTCGTCGCGTCGGGTCGGGTGGGCGCGCCGATTGTCATCGGACGCGACCACCTGGACTGCGGCTCGGTCGCCAGCCCCAACCGCGAGACCGAGGCGATGAAGGACGGCTC
>CAZHKB010000295.1:0-3828 GCA_964533405.1 uncultured Phycisphaeraceae bacterium
GTGCCAGTGTGCTCGGGTGGGCGCCGAGGTCGTGGGGATGCGAAATGTGCGGGTGTTGTCGGTAGGCGACGCGCGGGTGGCGCAGGAGTTGCGGGTTGGGGGGTGGGGTTGTGGCGTGGACGCAACATGGGCTCACGCGGGTTGGCGTGTGTGGCCGATGGGTGTGGCGATGGCACGACACAACCAGTCGGGATCGGGGTCGGAGAGGGGCGGGAAGCCTTTGGCGGCTCGGCGCACGCCGCGGGCGCGGGGGAGCGTGGGCGACTTGCCCGTGGCTCCGACGGGGCAGGACGCGGTGGAGAGCGTGGACCAGACGGCGGCGCTGGCGCACGAACTCTCGAACATTTTGGATGGGTCGATGCGGTGTTTGGGGTTGGCCGAGCGGGCGATCCTGGGGCCGGGGTTGGAGACGGACCGGCTGGACAGCGCGCGGAGGCAGATCGAGACGGTGCAGGGGGCGCTGGCGCGGATGTCGGCGTTGGTGGGGACGGCGATGAGGTCGCCGGGTGCGTCGGTGGGATCGATGCTGGCGGGGGCGAAGGACCCGCTGACGCTCTTGCAGTCGATCCGGCACGCGGTGCAGGTGAGCAGCCCGCGGGCGACGAGCCTGGGCGTGGAGATCGGGGTCGATCTGGATGGGCAGTGCGCGGAGTTGCCAGCGGGGGCGATCTATTCGGTGGTGCTCAATGGCATCACGAACGCGATGGACTCGATCGAGCAGCGGATCAGGCAGGGCGGGGAGAAGCACGGACGGATCGATATTGTCGGGCAGCGGCTGGCAACGGGGGGAGCGGCGTCGCTGGTGCAGATCGACATCCTGGATGATGGGATTGGGCCGCCGGCGGTTGGGGAGCGGGTGTTTGAGCATGGGTTCACGGGCAGGCCCGGCGGGTCGGGGATCGGGCTGGCGGTGGCGAAGTCGATCGTGACGAAGGCGGGCGGGCGGATCACGCTGGAGGCGCGGCATGGGACGCCTTGCGGGAGCGGGGCGCCGAACCTGACGGGTGGGGCGGTGCTGCGGGTCGTGTGGGCGTCGCGGGATCCGGGCACGCAGGTTGTGGGTTGATCAACGAGTTGAAGCGGGAACCACGAGGTTTCGACCACCGAGGCACAGAGGCACCGAGCAAGACCCAGAGCAAGGCAGGAACCGGGATTGGGAAGAGGGACTTGAAGCGTTGGGCGGATTGAATGAGAGCACACGCCTTTCTCCGCGGTCTCTGCGTCTGTGTGGTGAGTCCGGCTCATGGTGGAAACGCGACCCAAGATTCTGATTGTGGATGACGACCCGATCGTGGCGGAGTCGCTGGCGGAGCTTTTGGCAGCGGAGGGGTATCGGACGGCGACCGCGCTGGACGCGGGTGAGGCAATCGACCTGGTGACGGCGGCGGCGACGCAGGCGGACGCGCCGGGCAGGCCGCCGCAGGCGTACGCGGTGGTGATCTCGGATGTGTCGCTTCCGGGGACGAGCGGGATGGAGCTGCTGCGTCGTCTGGGGCGGGACCACCCGGACACGGTGGTGGTGATGCTGACGGGGTACGGCACGGTGGAGTCGGCGGTGGAGGCACTGCGTCTGGGGGCGAGCGACTACCTGACCAAGCCGGTGGTGGATGACGAGCTGCGGATGAGCCTAGAGCGGGCGCTGCGGCAGCAGGCTCTGCTGGCGGAGAACATGCTGCTGCGGCGGCAGCTGGACTCGAGGTTCGGGCTTGAGAATGTGGTGGGGACGGACCACCGGATGCGGAAGATCTTCGATCTGGTGGAGGCGGTGGCGCCAAGCCGTACCACGGTGCTGATGACCGGGGAGAGCGGGACGGGCAAGAGTCTGATCGCGCACGCGATCCATCAGAGGTCGCCGCGGCGTACGAAGGCGTTTGTCGAGTTGTCGTGCGGGTCGATCCCGGAGACGCTGCTGGAGTCGGAGTTGTTCGGGCATGTGAAGGGGGCGTTCACTGGGGCGCACGCGGACAAGATGGGTCGGTTCCTTGCGGCGGATGGGGGGACGATCTTTCTGGATGAGATCAACTCCGCATCGCCCGGGATGCAGTTGAAACTGTTGAGGGTGCTGCAGGAGCGGAAGTTCGAGCCGGTGGGGGCGACGCAGACGGTGGAGGTTGACGTGCGGGTGGTGCTGGCGAGCAACCAGCCGCTCGAGGTCCTGGTGGCGCAGGGGACGTTCCGGCAGGACCTGTACTACCGGATCAACGTCGTGAAGATCGAGTTGCCGCCGCTGCGGGAGCGGGTGGCGGACATCCCGATGCTGGCGGAGCACTTTCTGGCGAAGTTCGCCTTGGAACTTGGGCGGCAGATCGTGGGGTTCTCGGCCGACGCGATGGCGGCGATGCGGCGGTACCCGTTCCCCGGCAATGTGCGTGAGTTGCAGAACGTGATCGAGCGGGCGGCGGTGCTGACGAGAGGGTCGACGATCAGCCTGGAGGACTTGCCGCCGCAGGTGTCGGGCGAGGGGGCGGAAGCGACGAGCCCGCTGGTGCGGCGGCTGCTGGCGGGCGAGGCGATGTTGCGGGAGATCGACGAGCCGTGGGTGCCGATGACGCTGGAGGCGGCTCTGCGGGAACCGGAGAAGCGGATTCTGCTCAAGGCGTTGTCGGCCAACGGGTGGAATCGTCAGAAGACGGCGGAGGAACTGGGGATCAACCGGACGACGCTGTACAAGAAGATGAAGGGGCTGGGTATTGAGGCAAGGGATGAGGAGCGGAAGGCGGGGTGAGGGGGATCAGGTCAAAGCGTGGTCGGCGAGGGGGCCGGTGAGCGTGAAGAGACGGTGTCCGGTGTCTTCGGGGCCTTGGCCCAGCGGTTGGATGGTGAGCCATGAGGTGCGATCGAGCGGCAGGGCGTCGGCGATGCGCGGGGCCCATTCGATGACGACGACGTTGGTGCCGGCCGCCAGACGGTCCCAGCCCAGGGCGTCGAGGTCTTCGGCGGAGTTGAGGCGGTAGGCGTCGATGTGGACGAGGGTGAAGCCGGGGGCGGTGGGGTATTGGTGCGCGAGGACGAAGGTGGGGCTGGAGACCAGGCCGGGCGGGGTGCCCAGAGCGTGGGCCAGGGCGCGGATGAAGGTGGTTTTGCCGGCGCCCATCGGCGCGTCGAGCGCGAGGATATCGCCGGGGCGGAGGAGCGGGGCCAGGCGTGCGGCCAGCGCGGCGGTGTCGTCGAGGCAGCGGGATGTGAACTCGACGGGCATGGTGGATTGTTGGTGGTGGTCGAAGACGGCGCCGCGGGTAATCGGGGGGAACGCGAAGGATGCGAAGCACCCGAAGCGAGCGAAGGGTGGGGATGGCGCGGGAGTGGCGAGTGGGTGGCGGAGCGGTCGGTGTCGGGAGCGCGAGGGCCTGGACCCTCGGGCTGGAGGCGAGGACGAAACTCGCGTGGGCACGCCCGCGGCTGTGATGGGTGTGCGATACCATCGGCGGCGATGGCTGAGAATTCGGCGAGTGCGGCGGGTGGTGAGGCGTGGACGACGCGGCGGTTGCTCGCGTGGATGAGCGAGGCGTTTGCGAAGGCGGCGCTCGAGTCTCCGCGATTGCAGTCGGAGATGCTGCTGGCGCATGTGATCGGGTGCCCGAGGCTGAAGTTGTTCACGGAGCCGGAGCGGGCGGCGAGCGAGGCGGAGCGGGGGGCGCTGCGGCAGCTGGTGGCCCGCGCGCTGAAGCATGAGCCGATTGATTATCTGGTGGGGGAGCGGATGTTCTTTGGGCTGATGTTCAGCGTGGATCGACGCGTGCTCGTGCCTCGGCCCAGCACCGAGACGATTGTGGAGTATGTGTTGCAGGCGGCCCGGAGGGCGAACGCGGAGGGCGCGGAGAAGGGCGC
>CAZHKB010000296.1:0-3822 GCA_964533405.1 uncultured Phycisphaeraceae bacterium
CGCTCCTGGTCGCCCTCGCCCCCGCCTCAACGATCCCGACGCCTCCGACCACACCACCAACGCCCCGGTTCTCATGCACGCCTCTCCCGCGGCCCACTCCCACCCGCCGCGCATCAAACCTACATGAAGCCGAGGCTCCAATCCACACCACCTTTGGCCTCCGCTTGCTCTCGCATCAAGCTGCCCCCCCGGGGACCGTCCCGGGCCGGGCCACCAGCCGCGGCGAAGAGCGGCTGGTGCCGGCGCGCCCCTCGCGACCAACCACATCCGGCGTGCAGAGCCACGCCTGATGGCACGTGCAAGCCGCGTCGCCTGCGATCACACCCCCGCATTGGTCATGCCGAAGGTCGGCCCGCGCTCCCGGCTCGGCATCGCGCTGAGCAGATTGAACCCACGCGCGATCGCCAACTCCAGGTCCGGGCACACCGCCCGCGCATCCAGCGGCTCGCCCCCGCCGCCCGCCGCCGTCAGTTGCTGGTAGTGCTCCGCCGTCACCCCGCTCAGCACCAGATGGCGATCCTCTTTCTGGAACCGCCCGATCAACGCTCGCAACTCCAAGGCCGCGTTGTCATCCACCTGGGCCGCGTCGTGCAGGTCCAGCACCACCACCCGCGTCTGCTTGGGGATCCGGTCGGCCCACGCCAGTAGGTTCGGCAAGCGGTGCATCCGACCCTTGCGGTTCGCCTCGCGCTCCAGTTGGAACACTCCAATCCCCGGCGGCAGCTCCAGCCCCCCCACACCCACCAGGTCAGAAGGCTCCACCTCCGCGATCGGCACCACCGCGTCCTGCACGATCACCCACAGCAGCAGCACCACCGGCAGGAACATCGCCAGCCGCGGCGCGATGCTCGTGTGAACCAGCGCGGCCACCGCGGCCCCCCCGGCGAACGAAAAGAAGATCGTCGCCAGCAGCAACGCCCGCCACGTCGCCGCCGGCACCTTGAGGTTGCCCATCAGCCGCCGCACAACCGGCGGCGTCTCATCCCCGCGGCGATCTCTCACGCCCCACAACACATGCACCAACTCGAGCCCCAGGTCGGTCAGCACGCCGGTGACATGCGTCGTCCGCACGACGCCCGCCGAGATGCGCGTGATCGTCGCATTCTGAAGCCCCATCGCCGCCGACGCCACACCCGCCAGCGCAAGCTGGGCCGTCCCCTGGGCCGTCTGCCCCGGCTCCAGCACCTCCACACCGATCGCGAACGCCGTGAGCAGCACCGCCTCGATCACCATCGGCAGCACATAGATCGACTCCCACCCGCGCCGCCGCCCCAGCTCCAGCGTGAACCCGGAGATCATCGCCCCGATCAGGAAGGTCACGAGCAGCGCGAGCGCCAGCCCCACCGCCTCCCAAGCCCCACGGGCCGCGAACCGCCCCATGTCCGCCGTCGTCCCGCTCACATGCGACACCACATGCCCGCATGACAGGATCGCGATCAGGTTGGTGTACCCCGCCACCCACGCCAGCGTGATCGCCAGGCGAGACTGTTGCGCGAGTGAATGAGCCTGCGCGATGAACAACCGCTTCTCCGGACGAGCCCGCGGGGGCAGCCTCGCCCCCGATCCACCCCATCGTCGGCCTTTCCGACGCGCCCCATCGTTGGCGCACCCGGGCGTCCGATAAACCCGCACTCCAGAGCAATCCCGCGCCCTCGCGCCCCAATCTCCCCGCCGCCGCCGGAGATATGCTGCCGCTCGGAGGTGCACGATGTCCAACCCCGCCGAGATGTACGCGCAGCTCAAGCGCCTGGGTGATGACGTGGCCGCGTCCAAGAAGCGCCTCGCAGACGGCTGGCGGAAGGCCGCCGCCATGCCCGTCGACGACTACACGCTCCAGTCAAAGACCGGCCCGGTGCTCCTCTCAGCCCTGTTCGCCGGCAAGACCGACCTCATCGTCGTCCACAACATGGGACGCGGGTGCGTCTACTGCACGATGTGGGCCGACGGGCTCAACGGCCTGGCGGCGCACCTCCAGAACCGCGCCGGCCTCGTGCTCGCCACTCCCGACGAGATCGCAGTCCAGGTCGAGTTCGCGGCCTCCCGCGGCTGGACGTTTCCCATGGTCAGCACGCAGGCAACCACCTTCACCGCCGACATGGGCTTCGAGCACAACGGCGACCCGTGGCCCGGCTATTCGGTATTCCGAAAGGACGCCGATGGATCGATCCGCCGCACCGGCGGCGGGCAGTTCGGCCCGGGCGACGACTTCTGCGGCATCTGGCCGATGATGGAACAGATGGACAAGGGCGTGGATGGGTGGGAGCCCAAGTTCAGGTACTGATGCGAGTGTCGCGCAGGAGGGGTAGCGGACCTCCGGCCCCCGCTTAGGCCAAAGGTCGAGGCCTCCGGCATTGCCCCATCATCACGCAGCTCGAGGGACATAGAACGCCACCTCGCCCCGCCGGAACGCCCCGGAGTTCGCGCTCCTCACCATCCCGGGGATGAAGATCAGGTCCAGCACCTGCCCGATCCCCAGCAGCCCCAGCGTGAAGAACCAGATCAGCCCCGTGATCCACCTGCCGTTGTAGAACCGGTGGATCCCGCAGATGCCCAGCAGGCACGCGAACCACAACAGATAGGATGTTCCGATCGATCTCATCGTCGCTGCGTTCCTCTCGCACGGAACCGAAACTGGGACGCCGGGGAGTGGGTGCATCCGCCGCACACACCAACACGCGGACCCCTCACTTCATTCGGGTTTGGACGGGCGTGATTTCGCCCCGCGACGAGCAGGCGAGGCAGTCCAGCCCGAGACGGCGGAACTGTGACATGGCGACGGCGGGCGGACGCGCCGCTGGGCTGGGCCCTGCCGGTTTGCCTCCGCCGAGAGCGGCCAAGCCCGCCTCGCTCCGTTCACGCTCCGACGCGTCGCCGCCGAGACGCCGCCAGCGAGCCGCAGACGAGGAGCACGCCCCAAGCCGGGGCAGGCACGACCGTCAGAGACGCCCCGACGTAGGTAGTTGGGACCGGGCCGATCGTCCAAATCTGGGCGAGCGCGTACCAGACTTCGGGCAAGTCGGGTGAGGGCTGCCAGTTGAAGTCAACCACGCCGGGCGTGGACGGAGCGGTCCAGTCGTATTCAACGATGTTTACCGAGGGATAGCTCCAAGGCGGCCATGGGGCCAACGTCCCGGAAAGCGCCCACTGGTCATACACCTGGATGTGCACGCCCCGAACGGAACCGCCGTCAACCGTCCCCATATTCAGTATCGCACCGGGGTTGACGATCAAGCCGCCGGGGAACCGGTTGTTGGCCGCGTGGCCCACGTCGAAAGCGGAGACGAGATCGCCTTTGACCTCCCAGAGGAAGCGCGCACCCGCCAGCTTGGCGACCGATGCCCGAATGCGCACAGTTTCACCAGGCACGACGAGCCCGTCCAGATCGTTGTGCGTTGCGGTCAGCGTGGCGAACTGCGCCACGCATGGGCGCGTCGCCATGAGCGCGAAACTCATTCCTGCGAGCCAAGCCAATCGGCGGCTCATGGTCAGTCTCCGTTCAAGGGCAGAACTCGTCCTCGAGATACTGGAGCGAGGCGTCGATGTCAATCAACCCCCAGCCGTAGTCGTCATCATGCCCGACGGTGTCGAGCGAGTCCTCGCACCCGTCGCAATACTGCGAGACCTCATCCCGGCATCCGGCCCGCAGGATCCCGTACATGTCGTAGAACGTCAGTCCTTCCCACGTCGTGGGGTTCACAGCGCCGCAGCCGATGGCGTGGGCGAGAATCAGGGAGATGGCGGCGCACACATGGGGAGCCGCGAACGAGGTGCCGATCAAGAAGTTGTGCATAAACCCGTAGGCGCACGCGGTCATCGTGTAAG
>CAZHKB010000297.1:0-3815 GCA_964533405.1 uncultured Phycisphaeraceae bacterium
CACGCCACGCCCTCGCCCACGGTTTCCACGCCATCAACGACGTGTCCGCCGCCCTCGAGTCGCCCGACATGCTCCGCGTCGCCGCCGACCACAACTGCGGCCTCATCCTCATGCACCGCGCCCTGCCCCCGACCGCCGATTCGTACTCCGACCGCTACACCGCCCCCCCCATGACCGGCGACGCGGTCAAGTCCGTCCGCGACTTCCTCCTGGAGCGCGCCCGGGCCGCCATCGACGCCGGCATCAACCCCGAGCGCATCGCCCTCGACCCCGGGTTCGGCTTCGGCAAGACCGTCCAGCAGAACCTCGACCTCATCCACGCCATCGACGCCCTGCTCGACACCGGCTTCCCCATCCTCGTCGGCCTGAGCCGCAAGTCCTTCGTCGGACGCCTGGGCGACCCCGCCCGCGACACCACCCCAGCGCAACGCCTCCCGGCCTCCATCGCGCTGGCCCTCCACCTGGCCACCCGCGGCGTCCGCATCTTCCGCGTCCACGACGTCGCCGAACACGCGCAGGCGTTCCGTGCGTGGCAGGCGGCAGAGAAGCCAGGCACTGGGCACTGGGCAACCGCCGGAAATCACCCCCCGTCGGGCTCCCCGAGTGCCGGGTGCTGAATGCCTCGTGCCTCTCCCCCGTTAGTGGACGCAAGCCTCTATCCTCCGCAACCGGAACACCAGCCCCCTCCCATTGGTTGAATCATCTGTGGGGCAGAATAGACTCACCACCGGGCCTCTCGGCCCGTCCCCGTACGCGGGCACAACGCCGCGCAGGAGCTTCGAATGGCCAGCGAACATGTCGTCGCGTTCACGGACTCGAACTTCCAGGCCAAGGTTCTGGGCAGCGACAAACCCGTCCTCGTCGACTTCTGGGCCGAGTGGTGCATGCCCTGCAAGATGCTCGGCCCGACCATCGACGAGATCGCCGAAGAGTTCGCCGGCAAGGCCACCGTCGGCAAGCTCGACATCGACTCCAACCAGGAGGCGGCCGCGACCCTGGGCATCTCCGCGATCCCCACCGTCATCGTCTTCAAGGGCGGCAAGGTGTCCAAGAAGATCGTGGGCCTGACCAGCAAGGAGCAGCTCGCGTCGGCGCTCATCGAGGCTGGCGCGGTCTAAGCCCGGCTCCGGTGGATCCGCTCTGGGGGCCGGCTGACTGAGCCGCGCTCCCTTCCCCCCTGTACCCGGGCTCCATGCCGGCGGCCTTGTCACTCCGTCCGCATGGGGTCATCCAACCAAGGACTCACCGCAGAGACGCAAAGAGCGCGGCGAAATCCGGGCCAGTCGGGGCCACAACCGCCCGTGGCTTCCCTTCATCCGGCCTGCCTCCGCGCTCTGTGCGCCTCTGCCGTGAATCTTCTCCCCTCGCTCGTGGGAAACGCCATGGTCCAAGCTCAACCCGTTGTCGACAAGCCCGCTGGCGCTCCGGCCCTCCGCACCCTCCGCTGCGGCACGGTGGGCGTTGGACGCATGGGCCGGCACCACGCCCGCGTCTACTCCAAACTTCCCGGCGCCAAACTCGTCGGCGTCGTCGACACCAACCTCGACCGCGCCCAGGCCATCACCGAAGAGCACGGCGGGAAGGCCTTCACCTCCGAAGCCGACCTGATCGCCGCCGGCGTCGATGCCGTCACCATCGCCGTCCCCACCACCGCCCACCTTCGCACCGCCACGCCTTTCCTGGAAGCCGGCATCGCTTGCCTGATCGAGAAGCCACTGGCCGGTGACGCCGCCGAGGCGCTCAAGATCAAGGAACTCGCCGAGCGGCACAACGCCGTGCTCATGGTCGGCCACATCGAGCGGTTCAACCCGGCCATCCGCGCGATGAAGGCCGCCACCGCCAAGGGCGACCCCATCGTCCCCCGGTTCATCGAGGTCCACCGCGTCAGCCCCATGACCTTCCGCTCGGTCGACATCGGGGTCGTCATGGACATGATGATCCACGACCTAGACGTGGTTCTCTGGCTCATGGACGGTCGCATGCCCGACGACATCGCCGCCGCCGGCGTCAACGTCGTGACCCCCTTCGAGGACGTGTGCAACGCCCGCCTCACCTGGCGCAAGACCGCCACCTCGCCATCGTGCGTCGCCAACATCTCCGCCAGCCGCCTCGCGCTCAAGACCGAGCGCGTCACCCGCATCACCGGCGAGAACGCCTACGTCAAGATCGACTACGCCGCCAAGAGCGGCACGATGATCCGCCGAATCGCCAACGAGACCCAGATGCGAGAGGTCACCGAGCAGCTCCGCCAGGGCAAGGACCTCACGGCCCTCAAGTGGAACGAGCTGGTCAACATCGAACCCCTCGAGATCGACGAGACCGACCCCCTCACCTTCGAGCTCACCGAGTTCCTCACCGCCGTCCGCACCGGCACCCGCCCTCCGATTGACGCCAAGGCCGGGCTGGTCAACGTCCGCACCGCGGAGGCCATCGTCAAGGCGATGCGGGAGATGATGTAGATCGGGCTCTGATTCGCGTTGCAGTCCGAGGAATCTGGCGTCGGGTCAGACGGATTTCGCCTTGTGCCTACGGAGCAGAGGATTCACCGCAGGGTCGCAGCGAGCGCGGAGGATTGCACTCGAGCCGGGTGTCTCAGCGTTCTCTGCGCTTCTGCGGTGAGTCCTCTGGTTGGAGGTGACTGCGCGGCGACTTCTTGACACTCCCATCACTTCTCGCCAAGCCTCACAACAGTCGGAACTCTCTGAAGTCTTGCGGTAGCGGCATCTGCGTGCGCCATCCTCCGCAAATACTCCAGCGCCCGCATCCGTTCCTCGGGATTTCTGGTCGCCCAGTAGGCACCGTCATCACCTTGGCGATCGAGCGGCACGACCGAAAACGCCGTCTGGTCCAGACGATACGGGCTCGGATCGCGCACGATGAATCGTACGCCCGCCCGGCGCACCCCGCCCCGCCCCTTGTCCGCCCTCACTCCCCGAACCGCCCATACATCGCCCGCTCCACCTTCGGCGCCAGCATGTCCCCCGGCTCGCCCACGTTCATCAGCGTCACGATCGCCAAGTCCTGCGCCGGGAACAGCCGGATCGTCGCGTCGTACGTCCCCGCGCTCCCGTTGTGCGCGTGGCTCATCACGCCCGCCCGCGGCCACTGCTCCATCGCCCACCCCATCGCGTACCCCTCAAATCCACCCGCCTGCGCCTCCCGGGCGCGGGCTGGTGCAACGCCGCCACGGTCTCCGCCTTGAGCACCCCATCCGCCCCGCGCAACCCGGCCAGGTGAAACGCCGCGTACCGCGCCAGATCCTCAATATCCGAGTGCGCATTGCCCGCCGGCCAGATCGGCGACAGGTTCGGCACGCCCCCGGTCGTCGCCCGGAACTCCGGCCCCATCCCCATGTGCCCCACCGGCTCCTGCGGCGACACGCCCGACGGCAACCCCAGCCCCGCCGTCCGCACCTGCATCATGGAGTCATTCCTGATCCTCGGCCCCTCCACCATTCGCGACATCGCACATCGCCTGGCCCGCTCGCCCGAATCCCTCTACCACCACATCGGCATCCTCGAAAGGGCCGGGCTCATCCGCGTCCACGACATCCGCCCCACGGCCAAGACCCGTCAAACGGTCTACGCCCCGGTCTGCACGCGTCTGCGCCTCGACCGCTCCAAGCGATCGCCCGCCATGCGCCGCGCCCGCGCCGCCGCAATCCGCGGCCTCGACGAGGGTCCCGAATCCGCCAAGCGCCTGCGCGTCGAGACCGTCATCCTCCCCCTCGACCCCGCCACACTCCCGCAACTCCACGCCCACGTCGACGCCCTGTTCACCTTCCTCCGCACCCACCGCGGCACCAACCTCGACAC
>CAZHKB010000298.1:0-3807 GCA_964533405.1 uncultured Phycisphaeraceae bacterium
CTCTGGCTGCGGCTGGGCGAGTTCTGTCGCGTCGCGGTCGCGGCACCCCCCCGCCCACGCGCCGCGACCGCGACGCGACAGAACTCGCCCAGCCGCAGCCAGAGTGGCAGTCAGTCCGCCTCTCCGAGCCGCCCCGCCTCCATGGCCGAACGCTACGAGTGCGTCGTCCGACTCATGCTCGCCGCCCACGGCGTCAAGGTCCGCAAGTGGCGCTCAGGCATGTCCGGCGTCGCGTGGGAACTCAAGTACCACGACGGCTCGGTCAAACGCTTGATCGAGGCCCCGCGCCCGAAGGGGCCAATGTCCATCGCCATCTTCCTGCACGAGATCGGGCACCACGCCATCGGCTTCAACCGCTACAAGCCACGCTGCCTCGAGGAGTACCACGCCTGGAAGTTCGCGCTCGACCAGATGGAAGCGCACGGCCTGAACGTCACCAACTCCGTTCGCCGACGCATGCACGCGAGCCTGCACTACGCCATCGGCAAGGCCAGACGCCGCGGCCTGGTCTCGCTCCCGGTCGAGCTCGAACCGTTCGTGCCGCCCCCGCCCAAAACGGGACGGATGCGGCGCCGCTGAGTGGGCCGTTGTGGCCTGGGCGCGCCGCCCGACGGGCCCATTGGCCGTCACGGCCATCGCACGAGCGTGAACGCAGCAGCCCGCGTTTCTGGGCGTTGGCGGTCATCCCGGGTTCCAGCGGGCTGGCGGCCAGGTCGATGCGGAGTTGCACCAAGGCATCGGTGATCCACACCACGGTGCCCGGGCCGCTGAATCCCCAGCCGTTGACGATGCCGCGGATGTCCGGGCCGTGGTCGCGGACACCGAACGCGGCCTGCGCCGAGTCCATCGCGACCTGCGTCGCGGGGTCGTGCTGATTGGCGTTGCCAGGCAGCATCCGGTAAATGCCCACCTCGGGGGCGACCTCTTGGATGCCGCCATCGTTCACCACACGGACGGAGACGAACGCGTTGTCGCCCATTCGCGTGCTCTGGATCGTGACGCCCGAGGCGCCGGCAAAGGCCGTCACACCCTTGGGGCAACCCAAGCCGCGGATCGACAACGCGATGTTGGACATGGTCACGCCAGATGAGAACGAAAGCATCCTCAAGCCCAACGACCCCTCGAAGCGGAAGACCAGCGACGAGCTTTGCCCACCGAGGTCAAGAGCCTCGCCGCCCAGGTTGATGCAGAGCGAACCCTGCTGGGCCGACTCGATCACGTCCACGAACACCTCGAGCGAGCCGGATACGGGCAGGACGGCCTTCTGGATCTGGAACCGCTCGACCGCGGGGTTGATGTTCACGACCCGGAACCACGGGTGGACCGCCTCAACTGCATCGGCGACCTTCTGCGTCGCCAACTGCTTGCACTCGCGATCAAGGTCGATCTGGGTCTTGGCGAGCCAGTTCGAGTCATCCCGGCGTGAGCCCGTGTCGGCGGATGCGAACGTCGAGGCTCCGACCATGCCGGCGATCAGAGCGAGGGTTTCCAGCATCCGGTCCATTCAACTCGCCTGGTCCCGTGCGGCACGGTTTCCCATCGGCTGGTGCCGCGGCCCAGGCACACCGATTGTTCGCTAAGATGCCGTCGCGGCACCGGGCGTGCTTGAACGACGCGGCCCCGCAAGACTTGCCAAGGCGTCCGAGCCTTCTGGCCCATCCGCCGACTGGTTCCTTCGATCCCGCCGCATGACCACCGCTCCCGCCAATCCCGCTGAAACGCCCGCCGGCACGCCAGCCGCGCCCCGGCGCGGGTTCGTGACCCTGCCGTCGGCGATTGCCCAGGCGACCGGGGCACGGGCGATTGGGATGCTCGAGCACCTGGGCTCGGTGATGGGCCTGCTCCTGCGGGCGGTGGTGTGGCTGTATCGGGGGCTGACGACGCGCCGGGCCCGCCTGGGCAAGGCGGCGGTGGTGTCGCAGATCGTGCGGGTGGGTGTGAAGTCGGTGTTCATCGTGTGCGTGGTGTCGGGGTCGGTGGGGCTGATCCTGTCGCTGCAACTGGCGCCCGCACTGGACGAACTCGGGCAGCGGGCGATGATCCCGAACATCATCGGGGTGGCGGTGTTCCGCGAGCTGGGGCCGTTGATCGGCGCGATCGTGCTGACCGGCTTCGCCGGGGCGGCGATCGCGGCCGAGATCGGGACCATGGTGGTGTCGGAGGAGATCGAGGCGTTGGAGGCGCACGCGCTGAACCCGGTGCGGTTCCTTGTGGTGCCGCGGGTTCTGGCGACCACGCTGTCGATGACGGCCCTGGGGGTGCTGTCGTCGGCGGTGGCGGTGGCGGCGTCGATGGTGCTGTGCGTGGTGGCGCTGGAGGTTCCGTACGCGACGTACATGACCAACCTGCTGGGCCAGGTGAAGGGGATCGACTTTTACACGGGGATCGTCAAGGGCGCGATCTTCGGGATGCTGATCGGCGTGATCGCGTGCGCCAACGGGCTGAACGTGACGGGCGGCGCGGCGGGTGTGGGCCGCGCGACGACGCTGACGGTGGTGCAGTGCGTGGTGGCGATCATCGTGGCGGACCTGTTCTTTACGGCGATCTTTTACGCGCTCAAGATGTTCTAGCCGGCAGCCGATGGGGTCGCTTCGCGACCGAGTTTGTTCGTCGTCATGCGGCTGGGTCAAATCTTCCCGAGCGTGGGCTCGGGGCTTTCTCAGGAGGATCTCATGGGCCGGTATTCCGTGCAGGAGTTTGTTCAGAAGACCGCGCAGCAGGACAAGGGCGAGGGCGTGTTCGAGCTGGAGTCCGAACGCATCCTTGAACTCAACCTCAACGGCATGGCGTGGATCAAGAAGGGCTCGATGGTGGCGTACCGCGGGAACGTGAAGTTCACGCGGGAGGCGGTCTTGCAGCAGGGGCTGGGGGCCGCGCTCAAGAAGGCGGTCACGGGCGAGGGCGCGCAGCTGACCAAGGCCGAGGGGCAGGGCAAGGTGTACCTGGCGGATGCGGGCAAGAAGATCTTCATCCTGGACGTATCGGGCACGTCGATGTTCGTGAACGGGTCGGACCTGCTGGCGATGCAGGACACGGTGCAGTACCAGGTGAAGATGATGAAGCGTGTGACGGCGATCGTGGCGGGGGGGCTGTTCAACGTCTTGGTGCAGGGCAACGGGCTGGTGGCGATCACGAGCCACTACGAGCCGATCACGCTGACGGTGGAGCCTGGCAACCCGGTGTTCACGGACCCGAACGCGACGATCGCGTGGTCGGGCAACCTGATGCCGGAGATGAAGACCGACGTGTCGCTCAAGACGTTTCTGGGGCGTGGCTCGGGCGAGAGCGTGCAGATGAAGTTTGATGGTCACGGGTTCGTGGTGGTGCAGCCGTTTGAGGAGTTGCCGTTGCAGGCGACGGCGGGGGGCTGAGGCGACCCGGATGAGCGCTGGATGGCCTGGCACGCTCCCCGCGCGGGGGGCGTGCTTTCGCATTTGGCGTGGGGGATTTGGGTGGGGCGGTCGGTTGGCTGCATCATCGTCCGAACGTCTCCCAACTTGTGTATGAATATGCGACGGAAGCGGAAACTCGGGAACCCGTCGTGCGTCAGACGTCGCACGGATGGGAGGGCGATCCTGAGTTTGCCCAACCGCCGCGGCCTTTGCTGTTGGTGAAGGCCGCTGTGAAGCGAAGTCCCGCGGCCCCTCTCGGCGCGGGACTTCGCCGTTTTGGGGGGTGTGAGCGGCCGGTTGCGGGCTTCTTGGGGGAGCAGAGAAGTTGGGTTGGGGGTGGGGGTTCGCGGCTTCGCGATACGGCGGTGGCTTTGGGTCAATCGCACCAGCCGCTCAAGACCGGGGTGGGTGAGGG
>CAZHKB010000299.1:0-3797 GCA_964533405.1 uncultured Phycisphaeraceae bacterium
CCCCCAGTCTGCCACTTCGCCACTTGGCCACTTCGCCACTTCGCCACTTCGCCACCTGCTCACCACCCCCCACTCCCCTGCCTATCCTCTCAGTCCACCCGAGCGCCCCGCGCTCGCGCTGTGTCTTTGCTCCCGTTCGGCATTCCCGAGCCAGGGATTTCCCCGCTCGGCCAACTCGAGGAGGTGCCCATGTCCTTTGAGGCCGCCGTCCATGCCCAGGCCATCGAGATCGACCGCCTCTCGCTCGAAATGTGCGGTGCCGCCGGTTCCGGCCACCCCTCCAGCGCCATGAGCATCGGTCACCTCGTCACCGTCCTCATGTTCCACACCATGCGCTGGTCTACTGACTACCCCGACTACCCAACCTCCGACCGCCTCGTCCTCTCCGAAGGCCACGCCGTCCCCGCCGTCTACGCCGCCGCCGCCAAACTCGGCGTCATGGTCGGCCCTGAAGACAAACGCCGCCGCCTCACCCTCGAAGACCTCCCCAAACTCCGCGAACTCTCCTCCGTCCTGGACGGCCACCCGAACCCCATGCTGGGCTTCCCCTTCTTCGACGCCGCCACCGGCTCCCTGGGCCAGGGCCTCTCCATCGCCGCCGGCATCGCCATCGGCGCACGCCAGGACAACCTCGACCGCCGCATCTTCTGCATCATCGGCGACGGCGAATCCCGCGAAGGCCAGGTCGCCGAGGCCCTCGACTTCATCATCGACCACAAACTCTCCAACGTCCTGCCCATCTTCTCCTGCAATGAGTACGGCCAGGCCGACCGCGTCTCCAACCAGCAGTCCCCCGAGAAACTCGAGGCCAAACTCAAGGCCTACGGCTTCCAGGTCCGCATGATCGACGGCCACTCCCCCAAGGAGATCAAGGACGCCTTCGACGCCTTCATCACCGTCAGCGGCAAGGGCCCCGACGCCGCGCCCCTCGCCATCGTCGCCCGCACCGTCAAGGGCTGGGGCGCCGCCTCCATCCAGGGCGGCGGCTGGCACGGCAAGGTTGCCACCGGCGAAGCCCTCAAGCGCGCCCTCGCCGAACTCGACGAGAAACGCCTCACACTCACCTCCGGCCTCACCAGCGCCGACGCCTTCACCATCCAGCCCCCCGACGATGCGCCCACCCCCGAGCCCACCAACCTCGACATCCCCACGCTCACCGAGGCCATGAAGGCCATGGACATGACCAGCGTCCTGCACTCGGGCAAACTCGCCACACGCCGCGCCTACGGCATGGCCCTCCGCACGCTTGGAAAGGCCAGCGACCGCATCGTCGTCCTCGACGCCGACGTCAAAAACTCCACCTTCGCCGAGATGTTCGCCAAGGACCCCGCCACCGCCAAACGCTTCGTCGAGTGCAAGGTCGCCGAGCAGAACATGATCTCCGCCGCCGTCGGCCTCTCCGCCGCCGGCAAGATCCCCTTCTGCTCAACCTTCGCCAAGTTCCACACCCGCGCCTACGACCAGATCGAGATGGCCATCAACTCCGGGGCCAACCTCAAGATCGTCGGCTCACACGCCGGCGTCTCGGCCTCCTCCGACGGGCCCAGCCAGATGGCCCTCCCCGACGTCGCCTGGTTCCGCTCCTTCACCACCATGCGCGACCACCGCGGCAACCCGGGCTGCTACGTCCTCCAGCCCGCCGACGCCTTCGCCGCCTACTCCCTCACCCAGGTCATGGCCGAGTACGAGGGCGTCTGCTACATGCGCACCCTCCGCCCCGACACCGAGTTCCTCTACTCCGACGACCAGGTCTTCAACCTCGGCGGCTTCGAGGTCCTCCAAGAAGGCCGCGACGTCGTCCTCTGCGCCGCCGGGTACATGGTCCACGAAGCCAACAAAGCGCTCGACCTCCTCGACCAGGCTGGCGTCTCGGCCACACTCGTCGACCTCTACTCACTCCCCTTCGACAACGAAAAACTCCTCGACATCGTCGCCGCCAACAACGGCTACGTCGTCTCCGTCGAGGACAACTACGGCGGGGGCATCGGCGCCTCCATCGCCGAAGCGCTCACCGAATCCGGCGACGGCTTCCGCCTCCAGCAGATGCACGTCCGCTCCATCCCCAAGTCCGCACGCCAGCCCGAGCAACTCCTCCAGTCCTTCGGCCTCACCGCCGCCGACATCGTCAAAATCACCCTCCAGCTGCTCCAGGTCGCCTGATCCACCATCGCCAACCCGTACGAGCCGGAGGCGCAAGCCTCCGGTTTTCATTCCCCACCCCCCCTCGATGCCTTCCCGTCTCTCGACTCGGCAATCCCAACCTCACACCTCCACCACCTCCCCACGCCAACAACAACCTGCGCCCATCGCACACGCCGCGCCCACAGCGCCCACCATCCCCATCGCAAAAAGAGCCGTCGCGCGGACACTGCCCGCGCGACGGCTCGGAAGGTGAAGCCACCCAACCCCCGCTCTCAACGCCGACGACGACGCAGCCCACCCACCACGCCAAGGCCCAGCAGCCCCGCCGTCCCCGGCGAGGGCACGATCTCGAACGTGATCCGATAGATCTCGTCGTTGGCCCCGAACTGACGGTCAAACTGGTACCCCGCCCCGGTCGTCAGGCCGTTGAACGTGTCGAGCTTGTCGAAGTTGAAGTTCACAACGCCGTTCTGCGGCGTGCGGAGCGCGTTGGTTCCGCCGACAAGGAACGCCGCGGCGAGCGGGTCCTCGGTCTCCGAGCCGTTGTCCCAGACCTCTGAGCCAAGCTGCGAGATCGAGCCGATGGCAAGGCCGCCCATGGCGTTGAACACGCGGTATTCCTGGGGGTCATCGTTGCCGATGAAGTGGTCGTTGCTCGGCACAACCATCGAACCAAACGTGAAGAACGGGTTCACGTCGGTGTCCACGGTGAAGACCGCGAACCCCGTGCCCCCCGGCACCAGCGGACCCGCGGGGTTGGGCACCACCGTGCCGAGCACGGCGGTCGGGTCCGCCGCGGCGAACGCCGGGAACCAGTCCGCGCCGCTTCCGCCCTCGGCGATCGAGATGATCGGCGCGGTGGGCGTCTGTCCCTCGTTGAACGCGTCGTAGACCCCGCTGTTGAACCCGATCCGCAGCGGCGCAAACGCCACGCTGTTCGTCGGCGCCAGGTTCACCACGCTCACCCGAACCTCCACCACCGCCGCGCCGGCCGCCGTCGCCAATCCACACGCCGCCGCCGCCGCGCACACGCACATCGATCTCGCATCCATCGCAACTCTCCTTTTCCAGCTGCCCCCACAGAGTTCCCATCGCCGCGCCGCACATCGGCGCACCCAGAGCCGCCGGGCAACTCGCCCGGGGCAAAATCACACACCCCGTAACTTTCAACTCAGCACGCCCCGCCCCGCGCGCCGCGGCACACGGATGCTCGTCTCGCTCCTCTGGTCCGCGCTGACGGACCGGCGCCCCGTCCACATGGGTCGCACTCGATGCCCGATCCTTGCACGACCCGACGAAACAAATCGGAGCTACACCCTGCCCCCCAGCTCCTCCATACGCCGGCGAAGCCGCTCCCGCGCCGCCTCCGGCATCCCGCCCACGCCCCCCACCTCACGCCCAAGCGCGCCACCAAGCTCCCGCATCCGCCGCAGCTGCGACCGGAACTCCCGGCACCCCGCGCACACCCGCACATGCACCGCCAGCCCGAACGCCTCCCCGCGCGACAACGGCGCATCCAGTTGCCGGCTCAGCAGCTCCGTGTGCTCGCGGCACGCCATCCCCAGCACGCGACACATGTCACGAACGAAAGACATCATCCGCGCCCTTTCCCCACACGCCCGCCCCGATCCCCATCCCCGCCCACTTTGCCTTGC
>CAZHKB010000300.1:0-3797 GCA_964533405.1 uncultured Phycisphaeraceae bacterium
CCGTCCCCAAGTTCGAATCCGCCACCATCGCCCCCATCTCCGTCGACGACGTCGCCCTCGCCATCGCCCACTCCCTCGAACGCCCCCAGTGCCGCGGCGAGGTCTTCCACCTCTGCGGCCCGGAAACTCTCACCTGGCCCGACCTGCTCACCTTCATCCGCGACCACGTCAAGAACGGCAAGACGGAACTCAAACCCCTCGGCCTGCCCGCCCCCCTCGCCGCCGCACAGGCCCGCGCCGCCCGCTTCCTGGGCCTCCGCGACGCACTCCCCTACGACGAGGGCATGGCCATCATGGCCGCCAAAGACGCCGTCTGCGGCATGACCAAAGCCAACGAGTTTCTGGGCCTCTCCCCCGTCGGCTTCCGCGACTCCGCCGCCCAATACCTCGCCGCCACCTGACCCCGCCAGACACGCCCCGACACGCGTGCCATCACTCGCGCCCTCCCCCTGCCCAGCGCCGTGTTGCCTTCTCCATCACACACCCCGATCCACACCTCCCCCCATCCCGCATAACCTTCCTCAATGCCCTCCAAGTACCAGCGCCGCCTCTTCTCCCACCTCGCACACGAAGACTACACCCCGCGCCCCATCGCCGAGCTCGCCCAAGACCTCCGCGTCGAAGACCCCGAGGACTTCCGCCGCGCCCTTGGCATCCTCCACGATCGCAGCGCCATCCGCATCGACCCCACGGGCCGCGTCTCCCTCCCCTCCCTCTCCGACATCGCCACCGCCAGCGGCGACCCCTCCGGCGATCGCGGCCAGCTCATCGGCACCTTCAAGTCCTCCGGCAAAGGCTTCGCCTTCATCGAGCCACGCGACATCACCGTCCGCGAGGGCTCCGTCTTCATCCCCCCGGGCCAGACCGCCGACGCACTCTCCGGCGACACCGTCCGCATCGAGTTCGTCCGCGACCGCCGACGCGAGCGCGGCGGCCAGTTCGAGGGCAAGCAGTGGCTCGGCTCCGTGATCGAGGTTCTCGACCGCAAACGCACCCACTTCGCCGGCACCATCGGCCGCCAAGGTTCCCTCTGGATCGTCTACCCCGACGGCAAGTCCTTCAAAGACCCCATCGTCGTCCGAGACGCCGAGGCCAAGAACGTCACCATCGGCGACAAGGTCATCGTTGATATCACCGCCTACCCCGAGGGCAACACGCTCGCCGAGGGCGTCATCACCAAGGTCCTGGGCGAGGCCGGCCAGCCCGCCGTCGAGACCGCCGCCGTCATCGCCGCCCACGCCCTGCCCGGCGAGTTCCCCGACTCCTGCGTCCAGCAGGCCCGCGAAGCCTCACGCAAGTACGACCTCGAGATCGAAGCCTACGAGCGCGATGCCACCCTCCCACAACGCATCGACATCACCAAAGACTTCATCTTCACCATCGACCCGCCCGACGCCAAAGACTACGACGACGCCATCAGCATCACGCCCCTCCGCCGCGACGACGCCAAGGGCAAGGGCGGCTGGCGCCTGGGCGTCCACATCGCCGACGTCGCCCACTTCATCGCGCCAAACACCCCCCTCGACAAGGAAGCCCTCGAGCGCGGCAACTCCTGCTACCTCCCCCGCCTGGTCATCCCCATGCTCCCCGAGCTGCTCTCCAACGGCATCTGCTCGTTGCAAGAGGGCGTCTACCGCTACTGCAAAACCGCCTACATGGACTACGACCGCGACGGCAACTTCCTCTCCTCCGGCGTCGCCAACACGCTCATCCGCTCCGCCAAACGCACCACCTACCTCGAAGCCCAGGCCCTCATCGACGGCGACCACGAGCTCGCCAAAAAGCACGCCAAGACCGAGCCCAACTACACACCCCAACTCCTCGAAGCCCTCAAGATGTCCGACGCCTGCGCCAAGGCCATCCAGGGCCGACGCAAGCGCCAGGGCATGATCTCCCTCGAACTCCCCGAGTCCGTCCTGCTCTACGACGCCGACGGCCGCGTCATCGACGCCGAACGCGAGGACGACGCCTTCACCCACACCCTCATCGAGATGTTCATGGTCGAGGCCAACGAGGTCCTCGCCCGTCTCTTCGAACGCGTCGATGTCCCCCTGCTCCGCCGCGTCCACCCCGAGCCCACCCCGGGCGATTCCGACTCGCTCCGCAAGGCCGCCATGGTCGCAGGTTTCCGCGTCCCGGCCAACCCCACCCGCGAGGAACTCCAGTCCATCCTCGACGCGACCCGCGGCACGCCCGCCTCCCGCGCCGTCCACATGGCCGTCCTCCGCACGCTCACCAAGGCCGAGTACTCACCCGCACAGATCGGCCACTTCGCCCTCGCCTCCGGCGCCTACGCCCACTTCACCAGCCCCATCCGCCGATACGCCGATCTCACCGTCCACCGCGCCCTGGCCGAGTACCTACGCCACACCAGCAACGGCGCCAACCCGCCCCGCTCCGAGCCCGACGCCAAACGCCTGGGCGAAAAACTCCGCGAATCCCCCATGTGCCCCGATGAGCCCACCCTGACCCAGGTCGGCCGCCACATCACCAACATGGAAAAAAACGCCGAGGAGGCCGAGAAAGAACTTACAAAGTTCCTCATCCTCCAGCTCCTCGCCACCAAACTCGGCGAAGTCTTCCCGGGAGTCATCACCGGCACCAACCCAAAGGGCGCCTTCGTCCAGATCGACAAGTTCCTCATCGACGGCTTCGTCAAAAAGGAAGACCTCCCCGGCGACATCACCCGCGGCGGCGGCCCGCCCATGTGGAAGATCGACTCCCGCACCGGCGCCCTGGTCGACGCCAAGTCCGGCCGATCCTTCAACATGGGCGACTCCGTTCAGGTCCGCATCGCCCAGGTCAACCTCGAACGCCGCGAACTCGACCTGGTCATCGACAACGCCGAGGGCCGCGCCGCCGGCAAAGCAAAGCCCCTCTCCGGCCTCAAACTCGGCTCCGAAGGCGGCGGCCTGGCCGCCGGCGCCAAAAACTGGGACGCCTTCGGCACACCCGGCAAAACCGGAGCCCAGAAACGCTCCCAACGCTCCAAATCCCGCGACAAAGGCAAAAAGCAGCACCGCCGCGACAACTGAGCCGATCGCGCAAGCGATCGACCCCCTCTTCCGCGTGCGAGGGAGGTGTCAACAAGGCTCTGCGCAGTTGACCGAGGGGGTAGCCAAGTCGCCGCCTCAACCGAGCCGATCGCGCAAGCGATCGGGCACCCCGTGCAACCCACGCGGGTCGGTCAAACACCGTTGCCCCAAGACGAGGCGGGACGGGCTTTCCAGCCCGTCCCGAGTTCGAGTGAACGCTCTCAGCCTCCCGCATCCAACTCGGTGCGGTCGCACACTCCCTCACCGCCCCCGTCGCCGCCCAACAAGCGCCAGCCCTCCCCCCACGACCCACGCGCTCCCGACGCCCGGCACCACCGTCAACGAGATGCCGAAATATGTCGTCGGCACAAGCATCAGCGCACCGTTCGTAAGCACCATGCGAGGCAACGGAAGCCCGGCATCGGCGACCCAGTCGAACTTGACCACACCGAGCGTCTGGCCCGCGGTCCAGTCGTAACTGAATAACGTCACCCCGGATGCATTGCCCCAAGGGAGCGGCGGAGGAAACCCTGCAATCACCCAGAACAGTCCACCCTGGCGCAAATGGACCCCGTTGACCGAGCCCCCGGACAACACACCGGGATTGAGGATTTGGGCCGGATCACTATTCACCAACGCGCCGGGAATCTGACTGTTGCTCGCAAGCCCAATGTCCGGTGCGGCGCGCAGGTTCCCCATCATCTCCTGCAGAGCCCGCGCTCCCTGCCATCATATGCTGAGCGTCACCCGCGTCGTCTCGCC
>CAZHKB010000301.1:0-3768 GCA_964533405.1 uncultured Phycisphaeraceae bacterium
ATTGGGATGAGGGGAGTACCGCGCGGCCCGTGGGGTCGTTGCGGAAATGGTTGGTTGGGGGTGCGGGGGCAGGATCGTATGAACGTGCGGGGTTGGTGACGAGGCGATGGCGTTCGTTCTTGGAGCTCGATCGAGAAATTGCTCCTTCGCCCGGGAGGGGCGGTGCTCATGCGTGTGTGGCTTGCACGGATGGCGCTCGAAGACTCGCCTCGGCCGTGGCTACATTGCGTGGCCCCGCTGGGGCCGGGAGGGGAAGGGCTCGACGCCTGCCGTCTGGAGATTCTCGAGGCCGGCGTCGCGTCGGTGCATGGTGCGGGGTGAACCTGCGTGGTTGCTCAGGGCCACGGCCACGGCACCCGCACGACGACCCCGGTGCGCGTCACACGGCTTCGGGGCGGAGCACCGCGATCTCGGGGAGGTTTCGGTAGTAGCCGTCGTAGTCGAGGCCGTAGCCGACGACGAACTCGTCGGGGATCTGGAAGCCGACGTAGTCGGCGTTGACGTCGACGCGTTTCTTGCCGGTTTTTTCGAGCAGGGCGCACAGGCGGCAGGAGGCGGGGTTCTGTTCCTGCACGAGCCGTTTGACGCTGAGCAGGGTCTGGCCGGAGTCGAGGATGTCGTCGATGACCAGAACGTGCTTGCCGGCCAGGGTTTGCGGGATGTCGGAGCGGAGGCTGACGCCCTTGGATTCCATGCTCTTGCCGGGATACGACGAGACGGCGACGAGCTCGAGCGAGAGTTTCATGGGCATGTGACGGATGAGGTCGGCGACGAAGACGATGGAGCCGGTGAGAATGGGGATGAGGATGACGCGGTCGGGGGCGGCGTCGCCGTTGTCGTCGAGGTGGCCGTGGCGTTCGAGGTCGGCGCGGATGTCCTGGGCGATCTGGGCGCCCAGCTGCTCGACGCGGCGTGCGATGCGGGAGCGGTCGATGAGGATGCGCTGCACGTCGCGGAGCATGGGGAGAATCGTAGGAGGAGGGAGACGGCGGTTCCGCGTCTGGAGGCCAGTTCCGCGTGGCGCGCGGGCATGGTGTGAACGCGGAGGCAGGACAAAGGCCCGATGCCTCGGGCGAGAGTGTCGCCAGGAATGGCAGGGTGGTTGCCCGATCGCTTGCGCGATCGGCTCCGTTGAGGCGGGGAATCACACCACACGGTTGGTCGGCGCGAGGGCGCGATTCACGCGCTGGTTCCATTCCTCGAAGCCCTTGCGGCCCATGAGGCCGAAGGTGGCGCGCTTGCCGGTCTCGACCGCGGGCTGGTCGTAGGCGTCGACGTTGAGCATGAGGCCGGCGTAGGCGGTGGCGATCTGCCAGAGCATGATGAACTCGCCGACGTGCCGGGCATCCAGGCGGGGCCAGCGGATCGTGAAGTTCGGGCGCTGGGACTCGAGCAGGGCGTACTCGGTGGCCCGCTTCTCGGCGTTGAGCAGGACGGCCATGGACTTGCCCTCGAGATAGGCTGTGGCCTCGACGCCCAGGCCGGTGGGGATAGTTATATCGCCGCGGCGCGCGCCGGCGGTACCGGGGGCGGCGTTGGCGGGGGGCGCGCCGATACCCGTCGTGAAGTCATCGATCTGCATGAGGCCGAAGACCTTGTCGTTGGGACCCTCGCGATACAACTGGACCTGCGAGTGCTGGTCGGTCGCGCCCAAGGCCTTGATCGGAGTGAACCCGGCGTAAACGGTTTGGCCTTTGACGTCGTTCTGCTTGCCCAGGCTCTCGGCCCAGAGCTGGCGGAACCAGTCGGCCAGGAGGTAAAGCGAGTTGGAGTAGGGCATGAGGACGTGGTTGGGCTTGCCCTTGGTGGTGCCGAGTTCGACCAGCAGGGCCGCGAGCATGGCGGCGGGGTTGCGCGAGAGATCGGGGGCGGAGCAGCGTCGATCCATGTCGTCGGCGCCGTCGAGCAGGGCGGTGATGTCGATGCCGGTCATGGCGGCGGAGAAGAGGCCGACGGGCGAGAGGGCCGAGAAGCGTCCGCCGACGCCGTCGGGGACGGGGAGGGTGCGGTAGCCCTCCTTGTTGCAGATGGCGCGCATGGTTCCCTTGGCGGGGTCGGTGATGGCGACGATGTGGTCACGGGCCTTGTCGCCCAGTTGGGCCAGCAGCGCGCTGCGGATGACCATGAACTGGGCGGCGGTCTCGGCGGTCTCGCCCGACTTGGAGACGACGTTGTAGAGCGTGGCTTCGGGGCCCGCGCTCTGGCAATAGTCGAGCACGGCCCCGACGTACATCGGATCGACGTTGTCGAGCACGAACAGGCGCGGGCCGGGGCGAGAGGCGTCGGGGAGCAGGTTGTATGTGGTCGGATTGAGGGCGGCGTGCAGGGCGATGTTGCCCAGGGCCGAGCCGCCGATGCCCAGGACGACCATGTTCTGATACTTGCCGCGGCATTCGCGGACGATGGCGTTGACGGCGGTGAGGTGCTCATCGCGCATGGGGTTGCGGGCTAGGTTGCGCCAGCGTTCCCACCCCGTGCCGCGGGTGGTGGCCAGGCGTTCGGTGAGGTGGACGGCGGCGAGGGCCAGGGGCGAGCCGGGGGCCAGGTGGGCGGGGTCCAGGCCGTGGGTTCCCACGCGATCGGCGAGGCAGTTGGCGTAGTCGAGGGTGAGCATGGGGGGAGGATACCCGTGGGCGCTTGCGAACGCGCCGCGCGAGCCAGCGGTACGGCGCGGAGACTGGAGGAGCGAGGGCTTCCGCCGGGCGTGGGTCCAACCGCGTGCTCCCGCGGCGCGTTCGCCCCTTGGGGATTCGGCTTGGTCCGGGGATCGAGAGTCGGTAGTCTGTGGGTGTGGGGTCCGGGGAGCGTCGCGTGGCACACGGAACGAAGCGGGACGGGCGTAGCGGGGTCGTGGTGCGCGCGGCGGGGGTGCTGTGCGCCTGCGCCGGGCTGGCGGGCGTGGCGGCGGGGCAGAACCTGGCGGTGCAGGGGGTGTCTCCGGCGAGAAACAAGCCGGCGGCGGCGGGGGTGGCGATCGTCGTGCAGTTCGATCGCGCGGTGGATGCGACGACGGTGACACCCTCGAGCGTCTGGGCGTTCGGGCGTTCGACGGGGCTGGTGGAGGGCGCGGTGACGGTGGACGGGGCGACGGTGACGATCACTCCCGACGAGCCGCTGACGCCGGGCGAGATCGTGACGGTGTACATGTCCAATGCGCTGCGTGGCGTGGACAGCGCGCCGATGCGGGCGGGGGGGCACACGTTCCAGTTCCTGGTGCGGGCCCGGCGCTCGCCGCTGACATGGACGGCGATCGGCACCATGACCACGCGAACGACGCCCGGGCAGTCCTCGCGCTGCTACGGCGGCGTGGCGAGCGACCTCGACAATGACGGGTGGATCGACATGACGCTGGTGCACGAGGACACCGCGGACCTGCGCGTGTTCATGAACCAGGACGGCGGGCAGGGCACGTTCCACCCCTTCACCCAGCCGACGTTCGCGGTGGGGCAACGGGCCAGCCCGTCCGAGACCGGCGACTTCAACCGCGACGGCAACCTCGATATCTGCGTCGCCAACATCGACGTGAACTCGGTGTCGGTGCTGCTGGGCAACGGGGATGGGACCTACGGCCCGCAGCAGTTGATCTCGGTGGGCCAGACGCCGCGGGGGATCGCGGTGCTGGATGTTGACGGCGACGGCGACCAGGACATCGTGAACACGAACTACAACTCGAGCAACCTGAGTTTGCTGGTGAACAACGGTTCGGGCGTGTTCGGCGCGCCCAAAAGGCCCGTCCCGTCGTTGAGAAGCCTCGCCCCGTTGTTCTGG
>CAZHKB010000302.1:0-3757 GCA_964533405.1 uncultured Phycisphaeraceae bacterium
TCGCCGAAGACCTCGTAGGCCGCGCCCAGCCCGCCCATCTGCTTGAAGGGCACATCCTCCAGCGCCTCGACATCAATGGCCAGGCTCGCGGCGATGTGGTCCTTGATGGCATCCAGCCAGCGCCGCTGCGTGGGCGTGAACGTGACGCTGGCCTTGGCCTTCTCCGCCCGCCACGCCGTGTACCGCTCCTGGACGACCTGTTCGACCGGCACGAGCGGCGTGCGGCCATCGAGCGCGTGCCGGACCAGCGCGATCAGGTCCACCAGTTGCCGCCGGCCCTTCCTGTTGGCGTTGCCCGTGACTTTCTCCGGGTGGGCCGTCTCAAACGCCTGCCACAGCCGCCCGACCGTCTCGGGCTTCCTGGCATCCACGAAGAACGGCGCGACGCCGAGTTTCTGCGCCAGGTCCTTGACCTGTCCGTATCGCAGCCCCGCGCGGTACGGCCGGCTATAGAGGATGCGGATCGCGTCGATCTGATCCTTGTTCTCTTCAATGAAGGCCTTGAACGAGGTGACGACCGAGCGGGCCTTGGCGAGCGCGGCCGGGTCGAACCCGGCCCGGAGCAGCGTGTCGCGGTTGACCTCGTCAAAGACCTGCTCGGCGGCGGACTTGACGCGGAGGATAGTGTCGCGGAGTTTGGGGTTGTGGAACGGCGTGAGGGCCGCGGCCATGGCGGTGCGCTCCACCTGGTCGAGCTGGGCTTCGGTGGGCGGCTGGTCGGGCGGGAGCGAGAATGTCTGGCTGGCTCGGGCGGCGGTCAGGTCCGGGTCGATGCTGGCGAGCAGGGCGGCGGCGAGGTCGGAGGGGGCGCGGCCGCCGGATTCGGAGAGGATCTGGGCCCGCTGCTCGTCGTCGATCTGGCGGTCAAGGCGGGTGAGGCGGGCAGCGAGCGTGGAGACCAGGTCGGCGGAGACGGCGCCGGCGGCGACGTTCTGGAGGATTTTGTCCAGCGGAACGGAGGGGTTCCGATCCAGCGGCTTTGACAGGGTCTTCTCGGATTCGGTGACGCCAATGGCATCGACGATGACGAAGTGGGTCTTGACGCCGCCGGGGGCGTCGGGCGTGACCAGCTGGAGGGCGTCGGAGTTGATGACACGGCAGCCGCGGCCCTTCATCTGCTCGAAGTAGGCGGCCGAGGAGATGTTCCGCATGAAGAGGAGGCATTCGAGGGGCTTGACATCTGTGCCGGTGGCGATCATGTCGACGGTCACGGCGACGCGGGGGAAGTAGCTGTTTCGGAACTCGTTGAGCAGCGTCTCGGGCTTCTTGCCTGTGGACTTGCTGGTGATTTTCTGGCAGAAGTCGTTGCCCTTGGCGAAGACGTCGCGGACGATCTTGGTGATGTCGTCGGCGTGGAGATCGGTCTTGGCGAAGATGAGGGTCTTGGGGCACTCCTCGCGGCCGGGGAAGATGTCGGGGAGCTTGTCCTTGAAGGTCTGGATGACCAGGCGAATCTGACTCTCATTGACGACGTCGCGGTCGAGCTGGGTGCCGGTGTACTCAACGTCGTCATCGAGGGCGGCGTATCGCTTCTTGCGGGTGGCCCGGTCGCGCTTGGGCACGAGGAAGCCGGGCTGTTTGGCGAGGGTGGCCCCCTGCGAGGTCACTTGGGTCTCGATGCGGTAGACGTCGTATCCGACGTTGACGCCGTCGAGCACGGCCTGCTCGTGGGTGTACTCCATGACGAGGTTGCCCTGGAAGAAGCCGATGGTCTGGGCGCTTGGGGTGGCGGTGAGCCCGATCAGGAAGGCGTCGAAGTACTCGAGCACCTGACGCCAGACGTTGTAGATGGACCTGTGGCACTCATCGATGATGATGAAGTCGAAGTACTCCGGCGGAATCTTCTGGTTGTAGACGACCGGGAGTGTGTCTTTGACGAGCGCCTCGGTGGCGGCCTCAAACATCGAGGCGTCCTCGGCGGATTCGTCGAGATCGGGTTCGCCTTTGAGGATCGAGTAGAGCCGCTGGATGGTGGTGATGCAGACCTTGGCGGCGGGGTCCATGGCGTTCTTGCGGAGGTGCTGGACGCCGTACTCCTCGGTGAACTTGTAGTTGTTGTGGGGCGAGGCGAACTGCTGGAACTCGTTGAGTGTCTGCCTGCCCAGGTTGTTGCGGTCCACGAGGAAGAGGATGCGTTTGGCGCCGGCGAACTTGATGAGGCGGTAAGCGATGTTGCAGGCCGTGAAGGTCTTGCCCGAGCCCATGACCATCTGGATCAGTGAGCGGGGGTGGTTGCTGGCGAGGGAGTGCTCCAGATTCTCGATGGCCGTGAACTGCTTCTCCCACAGCGATCCATGCTCCAGCGCTGGCATGTCGAGCAGCGCGGCACGGAGTTGGCGATCCGCTTCGGCGATCCGCACCAGCTCCTCGGGGCGATGGAAGCTGAACACCTCACGACTGCGAGGATCAGGGTCGAGGGTGCTGGTGAACTGAGTGACCTCGCCCGTGGACTCATAGGCGAACGGGAGGGGGGTGCCCGCGGTGGACCAGCGTGGGAAGCCGTGGTGGAGCGCCCCGAGGTACTTGGCGGACTGCACCTCGACGCCGGTGAGCGTGTGGCCTTCGGGCTTGGCCTCGACCACGCCGATGACCTTCCCGCCAGCGTAAAGGGCGTAATCGGCTTCACCGGTCTTCAGCGGGAACTCGCGGACGGCGATGCCAGGACCGGCGGAGAGGTTCATGGCCCGGAAGTCCTGGACCTGCCACCCGGACTCGGCGAGGAGCCGATCGATCGTCACTCTGGCTCGTTCTTCGGGGGTGGACATCTTGAGCTGGCGATGATACAGGAGAGTGCATCGCAACACCGAGGCGTAGCGAACGCCCTCCCGATCCCAACCCGCTGTCAACCAAACCATCCGTCAACCGCGAGAGTCGAGAGTTTGAGAGTTCGCGGCCCTCGGCGGCCCGATCCCGACCCCTCGGGCGACTCTCGCCCGGGCGGCCCACCACCGCAAGCGTTCACTTCGCTCTTCAAAACCTGCGTGAATTGTGGTATTGTCGGCCACCCACTGCGTGGTCCGCCAGCCGAGGTGGTCGATGCGCCGTGCGATCTCGGCGGGTGTCTGGCCCCCGGTGGGCCGCTTGAAGATCGCGCGGACGCGCCGGGCCTCCACGCGATTCGGCACAAGCTGCTTGTCGGCCGGGGTTGGCGTCGCACGCATAGGGTGCGGGGCCTGCGAGCCGACGGCCATGCCTCTTGAGGTATGCCCGCGTCTCGGGGATCCGCGCGGCGATGATCTCCCGCTCGAACTGCGCGAACGACGCGAGGATGTGGCGCAGCAGGCGGCTCTCCGGGTCGGACCCGAGCTCCGGCTGGAAGGCGACATGGACCTCCACACCAGCGCGCTCGATCTCATCAAGAAGCTGGACGGTGTGGGTCACCGTCCGGGAGTGACGGTCGAGGGCCACGGCGTAGACCAGGTGGATGCCGCCCTCTCGGATCCGCTCGCGCAGCCGGCTCAGCGATGGCCGGTCGAGGGTGCGGCCCGACACCCCTTCATCATCGAACCGCTCGCCGATCCACGAATCGCCGGGCCTGGCCATCGCCCGGGCGAACCCGCGGCACACGTGGAACTGCGCCTCGCAGGACGAGAGCCCATCACGCGGCTCGACGGACTGGCGGGTGTAGATGGCGTACAGCATGGTTCGATTGGTACTGGGCAGGATTTCAGGGCGGTTGATCCCTCGCAGGTTCCGCTGCCTTCGACGCCGCGCAGCCACAGCGCGATCTCGCGGTTGTGCGAGTGGTACGCCTTGT
>CAZHKB010000303.1:0-3754 GCA_964533405.1 uncultured Phycisphaeraceae bacterium
CCCCCCGCCCACTCCGCACGCCCCCGCGCGTTCGGCGATGGCGACGCCTCCATCACCGCCGTCGAGATGCTCGCGGCGGACGCCGAGCCCTGCTCCCTCTTCTACCCCGGCGACCGCGTGCTCATCCGCATCGCCGTCCGCTTCGACAGGGACCTCGACCACATCAACGTGGCCCTCCGCCTTCGCGACAAGCACGGCGTCAAGGTCCACTCCTGGGGCACCCTCAACCAGGACATCGCCACCCGCTCGGGCCTCCGCCCCTACGACGACCCCACGGGCGCGGGCGGCGAGCACGAGGGCCAGATGCCCACTCCCCCCAGCGTCTGGGACCGCCGCTTCCCCGCCGGCTCCACCGCCACCGTCGAGTTCGAGTGGCTCTGCACGCTGGGCGCCGGCTTCTACGAGGTCCAGGCCTGCGTCAGCCAGGAGGCGACCCCCGATTACCGCAACCAGCGCACGCTGCATTGGCTGGATGAAGCCGCGTTCTTCGAGGTCAAGGTGGCCCGCGAGGAGTACTTCTTCGGCGGCCTCTGCGACCTGCGGATGCGGGCTGAGGTGCTGGATTAGTGGCGGTGCGGGGCCATCGGTTTGAACGCGAAGGTCGCCAAGTGCGCGGAGTCCGCAAAGTCCGCGAAGCGAGTCCATCGCCACACGCCGACTAAAGAGGTCAACTCGGCGCGTCGGCATCCGCTTCGACACCCCCGGCCGACAGTTCAGCCTCCAAGTCTCGATACCATTCCCCGCTTGAGCCTCACCCGTCTCACCTCACGCCCATTGCGAACTTCGCGTACTTTGCGCTGAGCCCAATCATCCGAATCCGTCCGACCATGCCCGACTACGCCTCCATCTACGCCGACTACTGGTCCAACCCCGACCGCTGGGGAACCTCCTCCCTCCGGGACCTCACCCAGACCGCAGACTCCATCCTCAACACCTGCGGCCCGGGCCGCCTCCTCGACGCCGGTGCGGGAATGGGCGGCCTCGTCCAACACCTCCTCCGCCTGGGCATCGACGCCCACGGCCTCGACATCGCCAACCGCTGCGTCGAACACGCGAGCGCCCACGCCCCCGGACGCTTCACCCAGGGCTCGCTGCTCGAACTCCCCTTCCCCGATGCCTCCTTCGACACGGTTGTCTGCACCGACGTGCTCGAACACCTGGCCGAGCAGGACGTGCCCCGCGCGCTGGCCGAGATGGCCCGCGTCGCACGCCGTTCGCTGTTCATCCGCGTCGCGACCACGCCCGACCGTGACGGCTCGTGGCACCTGACAGTCCGCGACCGCGCCTGGTGGGAGCGCCAGTGCTTTAGCGCCGGCCTCCGCCGCCACCCGCTGCTTCTCGTCGCCGTCCCCTACGAGACCATGGAGCATGAGGGCTGGCAGGCCACGCTGGTTCTCGAGAAGATCCCGCCCGCCGCCCTGGCCCGCTACCCGCTCGACTCCCTCAACGCCGAGCGCAATCTCCACATGGACATGCTCCGTGAGGCCGGTCGCCGCAGCGATGCACACCTGGCACGCTACCAACTCGCCTGCCAGTTCATCCGCCCCGGTGACACCGTCCTCGACGCCGCCTGCGGCTTGGGCTACGGCAGCGCGATCCTCGCCGCGGGCTCACCGGCGAACGAAGTTCTCGCCATCGACGAATCGCGGACCGCGAGCGAGTACGGGCTCGAAAACTTCGCACCCCCCGGCACCGCCCGCGCGGGCTCAATCGTGTTCATGCCCGGCGATATCCACCGCCTCTCGCTGCCCGACAACTCCGTGGACGCGGTCGTCTCCTTCGAGACCCTCGAACACCTGCGGGACCCCGAGCAGTTCCTGGCCGAGGTCAACCGTGTGCTCCGTCCCGCCGGGCGCCTCATCGCCAGCGTGCCCAACGACTGGACCGACGAGACGGGTCGCGACCCCAATCCGCACCACCTGCATGTCTACGACCGGTCCCGCCTGCAAGCCCAGGTCGCCGCCGGGTTCGCCCTCGAACGTGTCTACGCACAGGTCGCTGGCGGCGGGATGAAGCACCGCGACGCGCCCCGATCGCTGCGAGAGGTTCCCAGCGCGCTCACCGATGAATCCGACCAGCCCGACCAGCCCGCCGAATGGTGGATCGTCGTCGCCATGAAGCAACCCGTCGACGCACCCCGCGCGGGCTTCACCGACAACACCTACCCCGACCACACCGCCGATACTGCCCACCACGTCTCGGCCTTCGTCCGCGACTATCAGAACCCTTGGCTCGTCCGCGGCATGGTCGCCCTGGGCCTGCGCTGCACCAACAAGGCCGAGCTCGCCCACATGGCCGAGCGCCTCATCGCCGCCGCCGACACCCACTCCCCTGGCGTCACCCCTGCCTCCGCCGACCTGGGCGCCGCCCTCTGCGTCCTGGGCTACCGCCTCCTCGACGCCCCCGCCCTGCCCCAACCCGAAGCCAGCGCTCTCCTCGCACGCCTCACCGCCTACGAAGCCGCCGTCACCTCCCTCGGCCCGGCCGCGACCCCCCATGCCCATCGCTGGGTCATCTCCAACGCCTACATGGCCGCCCAACTTCTGCTCGCGATGGGGCATCGCCCCGAGGCCCGCGACGCCTTCCGCCGCTGCGCCGCCATGGACGTGCTCACCTTCAGCCCGCTCCTGGCCAGCAAGACCATCGACGCCTCCTACCACGCCGGCCTCATCGCCGCCTGCGACGGCGACATGCACGCCGCGCTCACCGACTTCCGCCGCGGCCTCTGCGAACTCATCCGCGTCCTGGCCGCCGGCGACTGGACCAACATCATCGGCTCCATCGACGAGCCCCTCACCTTCGGACTTATCGACCTCCAGCAGGGCGTCGAACTCGCCTCCCGCTGCGCCTTCGCGATCGAGGCGGCCCCGATGCTGGGCGACCGCCCGGGCTACGCCTGGACCCTCCTGCGCCGCCGCGCCCTGGCCGACGTCAAGAAATGGGCCGAGCAGCAGACCTCCTCCATCGAGTGGCTCCGCGAGCAGCGCCGCGACTACGAAGCCGCACTCACCGATGCCCGCGCCTGGATCGCCACACAGGACGAGGCCAAGTCCTGGCTCGAGCAGCACTCCGCCACCCTCGCCGCCCGCGTCGAATCCCTCGCCCGCGACGCCGCCGAACAGCGCGAACGCTCGCAAGCCGCGGCCGACGACCACAAGAAAGCCGCCCGGTGGCTCGTCTCCCAGCGCCGCGAACTCGAAGCCAAACTCACCGAGCGCGACCTGACCATCGCCTCACTCCGCGCCTTGGTCGAGTCCCAGAAGTCCGCCGAGCAGTGGCGCCTCAACCAGAAACGCGAACTCGAAGCCCGCCTCGGCGAGCGCGACGCCCGCATCGCCGACCTCCAGGCCAAGGTGGCCAAACTCATTCAGGGACGCGATTGGCTGCTCAAGCAAGCACAGGAGGCCGCCGCACGACCTGTGAGATCGAGCCCACGACCCGCGTCGGCGCCGGCGACTCACCCGGCCACGCCTCCGTCGTCGCTCAACCCGGCGCCCGACCCGGCGACCGCTCATCCGCCGACGGGTCCGAGTTCGGCGCCGTGACAGGGGCGCTCACCGGCGGCTCCCCCTCGGCACCCGCCTCGTCCGAGGCGCGACTATCGCCCTCGCCGATCGATGCCGCGCCCACCCGATACACCTCAAACGCGTACTTGTGGACCGGGAACTCGTGGATCAGTACCGCCCCCTCCAGCAGCCCGGCACACCGCTCCTTCTCCGTCCGATCCCCCTCCCCAGCCCCGTGCCCATCCACC
>CAZHKB010000304.1:0-3737 GCA_964533405.1 uncultured Phycisphaeraceae bacterium
GGGCCGGGCGTGTGGCGGGGACTGTCACGGTGCGCCTTCAAGTGGACGGCGGCCCCGCTGGCGATTCTGGGGCTTTCGAGGGCGGATGCGAGGCACTTTGGGGATGTGCTGAGCGGGACGGGGGTGGTGGTGAGGGTGGATGGGGAGGCAGAAGAGGAGTCGGAGCAGTCGGGGGTGGAGTAAGGAGGAACAGCAGGCGACGCGGAGAAGGGGTATGCGGAGGTAGCGGGGGGAGCTGCGTCGACTGGTGGCACGCGCGGGGGTGTTCTGGGGCGGTACCGCGCAAGATCAAGCAATTGAGGGCTGGTCGACGATAGAGGGGGACCGCTCGTGGTTGTCGGCCGGACGTGGTCGCGCAAGGAGTGCGCGACGGGTCGATGATGAGCGGCAGGGATGGACACGTGGCGGAGAGCCCGGCCCCCAATCCGGCCCCGACCGGCGGTGATGCGCCACCGGTGGATTCCGCGCCCGTGCGCGGGGAGATGGCGGGGAAGCGGAGCAAGCCTTCGCTCAAGAGTGCGTGGCAGCTGCCGTTGCTGGGGGGCGGGGTGGTGCTGCTGGGCGCGGGCATCGTGGCGGCGTTCATGACCAAGCCCAAGGTGGACCTGATGGCCCGGCTGGACGAGGCCGAGGCGATGATCCGGCGGGATCAGTATCGCTCGGCGGTGGAGTTTCTGGGCAGCGACGAGGTGTTCGGGTTCCTGGACGCGGGTCGGATGACGACAGAGGAGGCGATGCGGTACCACCTGTTGATGGCGCGGGGGATCTATCGCGGAGCGCGGGAGATGGACGTTGAAGACCCGCGGAACCACCGGTATGTGGTGAAGGAGTATGGGGAAGCGGAGCATCTGGGGGCGCACCTGGATCCGGGCGACAGGGAGGCGATCGTCGAGACGCATGTGAGGCTGGGGCAGTTGGATTCCGCGCTGCATGAGGTGGAGCGTCTGCCTCCGGAGATGCACGAGCAGCGTGTGGCATTCCTGAAGCGGATCGCGGTGGAGTCGCTGGAGCGTCCGGTGGCGGAGCCGGATCGGGCGCTGTCGATCATCGCGGGGATGCTGGGGGAGCCCGGGCTGGCGGAGGAGGACCGGATCTGGGCGGTGGGCGAGCAGGCGAGGCTGAGCCTGGAGGATGGTCGGCCCGAGGATGCGATCGAGCAGATTCTGAGGGCGACGCCGCGATTGACGCATCCGAGCGGGGACGCGTTGGCGGGGCTGCTGACGCAGCTCGGGCGGGCGTACATGGCGCTGGAGGTTCCGGAGACGGAGGAGGCGCTGACGCAGTTGCGGCGTGCGCTGGAGTTGTTCGCGCCCAGCAACGAGATGTCGGCCGAGGCCTTGATGACGGTGGCGCGGATTGAGATGCAGAGGGGGGAGCTGGAGCAGGCGCGGGAGCGGCTTCTGAAGATCGCCCAGTGGTTCGGGGGGACGGAGTGGTACATGCCGTCGCTGCTGGCGATGGCGGAGCTGGAGGCGGCGTCGGGGAATCTGGACGCGTCGGTGGAGCACTATGAGGGGCTGGTGACGCTGGCGAAGGCGGAGGGGCTGCCGCGGTGGATCACGCGGGAGCAGATCGCGCGGAGTTTGACGGCGGAGAGCGCGTCGCGGCTGTCGGCGGGGGATGCGGACCGGGCGGAGCGGCTGGCGCTGCTCGCGCTGGACTTCACGGGGCTGGATGACGCGCCGGCGGAGGTCTTGAAGGCGATCGCGGACGCGGATGTGGTCGCGGCGGGGGAGTTGATGCCGGTGCGGCGTGGGTCGTCGGAGGCGGTGTTCGCGCTGTCGGAGATGGCGCCCGAGACGCGGGCGCAAGTGAGGCGGCACCTGATCCGGGCGGGGACGTACCTGAAGATGTACGCCGAGCGGATGGTGCTGTTGGACCGCGAGGCGTATGGGCTGGCGCTGTGGCGATCGGCGGACGCGTTTGACCGTGCGGGTGACACGGAGGAGGCGATCCGGAGTTTTCAGGAGTTCATCGAGTCTTTCCCGGAGGATCCCAGGCGGGCCGAGGCGAGGTTCCGGCTGGCGCAGGCGAGGCAAGCGCGCGGGGAGTTCGCGGATGCGGCGGAGCTGTACCGGGGATTGGTGGCGGACCGGGGCGATGCGAGCGCGAGGGATGTGGGGGAGTACGCGGATCGGAGCGTGGTCGCGCTGGCGCGGACGCTGCTGGGGGACAACGAGGCGAGCAACGATGCGGAGGCCGAGCGGCTGCTGACGGGGGCGATGTCGGGGCGAGAGGTGGGATTCCCTGAGTCGGAGCACTTCCGAGAGGCGCTGCTGGAACTGGGGTTGATGTACTACCGGCAGGGGCGGTATCCCGAGGCGATCGCGAGGCTGGAGGAGGCGGTGGAGCGGTATCCGACCGACCCGCGGATGGCGCAGGTGCGGTATCGGCTTGCGGACACGATGAGGCTGTCGGCGCGGGAGGCGGCGTCGCTGTTGCAGACGGAGCTGACGCCGACGAGGCGGCGCGAAGTGGAGGCGGTGCGGAGCGAACGTCTGGAGGGGGCACGCCGGCTGTTCGCCGCGGTGCGGGACGAGCTGCAGGGGTTGGCGGACCGGCGCCGGACGATCCTGGAGGAGGAGTACCTGCGGAACTCGTACTACTTCCTTGGTGCGTGCGCGTTTGACATCGGGGACTTCCGGGGGGCGATCGAGGCGTACGACGCGGCGCGGGAGCGGTATCCGAGCGACCCGGCGTCGCTGGTGGCGATGGTGCAGATCGTGAACTGCTACGTGGAACTGGGTGAGTTTGAGCGGGCCAGAACGGCCAATGAGCGGGCCAAGTTGTTCTACCAGAGTCTTCCCGAGGAGGTGTGGAACGACCCGTACCTGCCGATGGGGAGGCTGGAGTGGCAGAGGTGGCTGGATTCGACGGCGGCGTTGTATGTCGGAGCAGAGTGAGGAAGCGACGGAGCGACGAAGTGGCGGTGTGCATGAGCTTGGCGCCTTGAGAAAGGGGCATGGATGGCCCGACAGGTGAGCGGTGGTGAACAGTGTGGTGGCGGATGGTCCGGAGCGGCCCGGCTGTCGCGTGTGCTCGATGACGTCGAAAGGCTGTGCGCTGAACTGGGGGAGATGAGCCGTCGGCAAGGCATGGACCTGGACGAGGGGCGGGCGGAAGACGCGGCGGCGGTGGGGGCGGTGCTGGCGCGGGATGCCGAGGACGCGGAACTGCTGCGGGGTGAACGGGATCGGTTGTCGAGCGAGATGAGCGGACTGGGTCGAGGGAAGTCGGCGATCGGGGCGTATGGCGGCGCGCGAGATGCCGGGCCGACGATGCAGGATCGGGAGGGTTGAGCGTGGGCGTTGCGGTCGGGCAGGCTGTGGCGGTGGAGGCGCGCGAGGGGCGTGTGGGGCTGGGCGCGCCGGTTGTGGCGGTCGGTGGTGGTGCAGGGGCGATGCAGAGCGGGCGGCTGGGTGCCCAGGACCTGACGGAGATCCTGTCGCGGTTCAGCCAGGCGAGCGAGGCGTTGCAGCGGACGCACGAGACGTTGCAGGCCGAGGTGGCGCGGCTGACGCGGGAGTTGGGCGAGGCGAACGAGGAGCTGCAGAGGTCGAGGAGATTGGCCGCGCTGGGTGAGATGGCTGCGGGGATCGCGCACGAGGTGAGGAACCCGCTGGCGTCGATCGCGCTGGATGCGCGGATGCTGGGTGCGGAGGTGGCGGAGCGTGCGGAGGCGCGGGCGGCGGCGGATCGGATCGGGACGTCGGTGCGGGGGCTGGACCGGGTGGTGG
>CAZHKB010000305.1:0-3708 GCA_964533405.1 uncultured Phycisphaeraceae bacterium
GGTTTTTTGGAAATCAACGAATGCGGGAGAGTTTTTCAACGGCCTGCTAGGCAGCGGACCGGACCGTGCCGTCCCAGAGGAGCCGTCGGAAGCGCGGCGGGCAGCCCTCGCTGTCATCACGGAGCCGCTTGCCTATCGAGGATGCGGGACATCCCGTCGCGCCGGGGATTCCAAACAAGTCCTCCGGGGCGTGGTGAAGTCCCGCCTCTCCATTGCAGCCCAAAGCTCAGTGTCCCCCGAGGCATTCTCAAACTGATGGCGGGCCCCGTTGGCCTATTGAGCCCGCCCGAGGGGAGACCGCAACCCCGCTGCGATCGCTTGGAACTGCTCGAGCGCCGCCTGGAGGTCGTCGGCGATCTCCTCCGCGAGGACATCGGGTTCTGGCAGATCATCCCCGTCCGCAAGGCTCTTGTCCTTGAGCCAGAAGATGTCCAGGTTGGCCTTGTCGCGCTTCAAAAGTTCGTCGTACTCGAACGCACGCCACCGACCTTCCGGACCAGCGCCCTTCGCGGCCTCCGCCGCCCACGTCACCTTCCGCTTGTGGCGGTTCGCCGGGTTGTAGCACGCGACGAACTCGTCCAAGTCCGCTCGCTTGAGAGGCCGTTCCTTCTGGGTGAAGTGCATGTTCGTCCGCAGGTCGTACACCCACAGCCGGCTCGTCCACGCGGCCTCCTGGGCCGGCCTCGCGTCAAAGAACAGAACGTTCGCCTTGACGCCCTGGGCGTAGAAGATGCCCGTCGGCAGTCGAAGTAGCGTGTGGACGTCGAACTGCCTCATCAGGTTCCGCCGCACCGTTTCGCCGGCGCCGCCCTCGAACAGCACGTTGTCCGGCACCACGACCGCCGCTCGCCCGTTCACCTTGAGCAACGTCTTGACGTGCTGGAGGAAGTTGAGCTGCTTGTTCTTGGTCGTCGTCCAGAAGTCCTGCCGCTCGTAGGAGTGCTCCTCCTTCTCGAGGTCGCCATCCTCGCCGACGATCGAGATGCTGCTCTTCTTACCAAACGGCGGGTTGGTCAGGATCATGCTGAACCGCTCGCCGGGGTCGCTGGCGAGGCTGTCCACACCGCTCTTGACCGGGCAGGGGTCGGCGTCGATGCCGTGCAGGTAGAGGTTCATGATGCACAGGCGGGCCGTGGCCGCGACCAGCTCCCACGCGTGCACGAAGTTCCGTTTGAGGTGCTTCTTGCGGTCGGGGTCCAGGTCCTTGCCGAAGTGGTCCACCACAAACTTGTGGGCCGCCAGCAGGAACCCGCCCGTGCCCGCCGCCGGGTCGCAGACGGTGTCCTCGGGCGTGGGGCGCATGACATCGACGATCGCCTTGATCAGTTCCCGCGGCGTGAAGTACTGCCCCGCCCCCTTGGGGCTCTCCGCGGCCGACCGCGCCAGCAGGCCCTCATAAATGTCCCCCTTGATGTCCGAGTCCATCTTCGTCCACTGCTCGGCCCCGATCAGGTCCACGATCAGCCGCTTGAGCGTGGCCGGGTTCTGGATCTCCATCCGGGCCTTCTTGAAGATCTCCCCGAGCATCCCCGGCTTGTTGCCCAGCGTCTCAAGGACGAGCCGATAGTGTGTCTCCAGCTCCGCGCCGTCGAGCTTGAGCAGAGATTCCCACGAGTACTTGGGCGGGACGATGGCGGGGCGGTTGTATGGCGGCCGCGTCATCTCGTCGGCCATTTTGAGGAAGAGCAGGAACGTGATCTGCTCGGTGTACGCCATGTACGACAGCCCATCGTCGCGCAAGACGTGGGCGTAGTTCCAGGCTTTGTTGACGATTTGGGAGGTGTCGTTCTGGCTCATGGGTGCGGGTCCGCGTTCGGATCGCACCAACGCGAAAGATCCGTCGCGTCGACGGGGATGGGCCGATAGTGATCCTCGCAGAAAGGACGGAACTCCGGAGGCCAGCACGCTTCAAGACCGCAGAGCATCCGCTGCTGGAGCGGTGCCGGTGTCGGATTCACGCGGGCCACGAAGACCTCGACCGTCGCACAACTTTGCAGCAGGTTGAACGCTTCGTCCAACAAGTATCGGGGCAGATATCCCACGACGACGCGATCATCGGTGCGAAGCGCGAGCGCCAACTTATCCGCCGGATTCTGAAGATCGTGCATGATGAGCAATCGATCGTTCGGCTGAAGGCTTCCGATCCGCTGCTGCGACTCATGGTTGAGGTACCGAATCCCGTGCGCCAGGAAGTGTGTCTGGTATGGGCTGCCCTCGTGCGCAACCTTCGGCACCTCGAACATCTCGATCGCATCGGTCACCCGCCCGCCGCCGCTGCGCATGAGTACGGTCATCGGGTCGGCGTGGTCGGGGTCCATCGCGAGGTTGGTCAGGTACGCGCGATACTCCGCCCGCCCGGGCGGCATCAGGCGGTTCTGGAAGAAGGGGAACAGTTCGTCGGATCGGTACGCCTGGTCCAAATCCGGGAACGCGAGCAGGGGCGCGAAGCCCGTCTTCTGTGCCTCACGAACACCACCGAGGTAGCAGAACTCAAACTGCGGCCGATCCGGTCGCAGGCCGGACACCAGCCGCCCTACGGGGTAGTACTGCTTCGTGGCCTGATTCTGCCACGCCACAAAGAGGGCTTGGACTTGTCCGACTTCGATCTTCATGGGCTCTCCAAGGCGGCAATTCTAGCACGATTCACGCGAAGGAGTTCGAGAGCGAACTCCCGGGCAGGGCGCGACATGCGCGTCTCCGGAACGGCCTCGATGATCGACCGCAACTGGTCATCGGTGATCCGCGCGGCCCGCTCGATCCACACCCGCCGCGTCTGGGGCCGATCTCGCGTCGCCTCCGCGAACGCGCCCAGAGGCGACAACGGCTTGGCCGCGTTGGGGTCGAGGTACAACTTCGACGCCGCCCGATCCGTGAAACTCTCCACCGTCCGATTCCGCCCCGGCATCATGCGGTCCATCCGTTCCTGGTCCCGAAGGTTGAACCCGAGGCACGAAGCGTGGTCGAACGTCGGTGCGAGTTGGATGCTGCCCGGATGGACCGGCCCATCGGGATCGTGCCGCTCGGTGATGACCGCCTAGTTCTCGTGGTGACGATCCGTGTTCCCGATCAGCGCATCGGGCAGCAGGTAACCGGCGAACACATCGACAGCGGATGTGATGCCCGCCACCGTGTCGAATGAGGTGGGCGGACCGATCCACTTCTGACCAAGTATGCCCAGCACGCGCTCCACCGTGTGCCCCGTGACCCTGAAGTTCTGGTCCTTGGTATATTCGGAATCGACGAGCATGACCAGCAGTTCGTTGCCATGCACGAGCGAGAAGTCCGGGCGATTCGTAAAGTCGCGGCACATCACGCCCGGCCGGTTCTCGAACGTCGCCAGTTCCACATGCCCGTGCGGCAGGCCGAGCAGCCCCGCGATCTCGCTCGCCACACGCTCCGACCAGTCATCGCCGTGGCCCTGCCGATTGAACTTGAACAGCCACCAGTTCCCATCGGTGTGCTTGAACCAGAATGTCTCCTTGGTGCCCATCGGTTCGGACGTGTCGCGGGCGTCCGGGGGGAGCAAGAAAATGGGGTAAATACTGCTCATGGCGTGGGGAGGCTCCCCTTGCGCCGTCGCGAAAGGAGCGGATAGGCGGCCCGAGATTGCACGCCCCGCTTGCCGCTCGATTCTCCGCCCGCCTCGATCCGCCGCAAAAGCACCGCCGCGGGCTCGTCGGATGGGTCTTGGTCAACCAGTCGGCCCTC
>CAZHKB010000306.1:0-3686 GCA_964533405.1 uncultured Phycisphaeraceae bacterium
ACCCCCGCCAGCGGGTCAACCAACCCCCCCCCGCCGGTCGCCGACTCAATCTCTCGCCGCGCCCGCTCCTGCGCGTTGTTCCCGCCGAACACATACCCCAGCGTCCACGCCAGCAGCACGCACACGAACACCACCGACAGCCCGATATACCCGTAGTTCACCGGCAAACGCACCAGCCCGCCCGACACGCTCATCCGCCCCATCGTCCGCGGCAACTCCCTCGCCTCGCCCTCCCGCGCCGGAGACAAGGATGCGCCCGCCCGCGCCGCCTCAAGACCCTCGATCGCCTCCGCGCTGATCCGCTCAACCGGCGGCACACGCTCGCGCCGAGCCACGGGCGCCGCAGCCGCAGCGCCCGGCCCGGTCGCTCCCGCTGCCGGCTTCGGCTCCACCCCCGAAGCCGCACGCTCCGCGGCCCCGGCCTGCCCCTTGCCGTTCCGGCTCACGATCTCGAACAGCGGCGTGGTGTTGCGGCGAGCCATCACCCAAAGTGTACGTCCCCCCCTCCCCCCATTCCCGGTTTGGGGAATGGGGGGAGGGCAGGGTCGGGGGCGTGAATCCGAAGGCTCGGATTGGTCGCGCCCAGGCAGGCCCGCCGCGTTCAGATTCGCAATGCCGAAGCCGACCGGGCGGCGCGGACCCTCGCCGGGAAACCCCGCCCACTGCCCCTTACACTCCAGCGCCATGACCATCCGCGAATCCGACATCATCCACATCGCCCAGACGCCCATGAACCGGGCCGAACGCATCTACCTCCCGGAGGTCATCAAGGGCATCGGCACCACGATGCGGCACTTCTTCACCTCCTTCGGCCAGGGCAAGACCAGCCGGACGATCCAGTATCCCGAGCAGCGCCGCGAGCACTACGCCCCTGAAGACGGCGGGATGCAGAAGTCCAACTTCCGCGGCTTCCACCGACTCAACCGCGACGAGGACGGCCGCGTCAAGTGCGTCGCCTGCATGATGTGCCCCACCATCTGCCCCGCCAACTGCATCCACATCGTCGCCGCCGAAAGCCCCTGGGACGACCGCGAGAAGTACCCCGCCAAGTTCGAGATCGACGAACTCCGCTGCATCTTCTGCGGCATGTGCGAGGAAGCCTGCCCGGTCGACGCCATCGAACTCACCACCGAGTACGACATCGTCGGCCACTCTCGCCAGGAAATGATCTTCGACAAGGAGAAACTCCTGAAGATCTACGACGTCACCATCGGCAAAAAACCGATGTGAAGAGGCTCGGTGCGGCGCGTGCGTCCGGGCGATTCGCCGGCAATCGCGCACGCCCGCGACAAGCCCAGCCTCCGACCCGGGCGCCGCGCCCGACCCCACGCCACCCCTTCATGGCCACCCCGTCCGAGCGCGAGACACGCGCCGCTCCCGCGGCGCCGTGCAAACGTTCCATGAGGATCCCTTTGCGTCCCCGCACAGGCCGCGCAAAGACTCTTGAACCTGGGCGGTTTTGGGCGTCGCGCCATCGCAATCGGGGATCCCCTCGTCTAGCGTGCGGCTGACTCCCCACGGAGCCCAGACATGCCAGGACGTGACGCGCTCAACATCCGCTCGATCACCCATCGCGCCTTCACGCTCATCGAGCTTCTCGTCGTCATCGCGATCATCGCGCTTCTCATCAGCATCCTGCTGCCCGCCCTTGGCGGCGCCCGGCGCGCGGCCCGCCAGCAGGTGTGCGCCTCGCAGCAGCGCCAGCTCTTCACCGCCATTTCCACCTACACCAACGACAACGACGAGCACCACCACGCCGTCTGGGACAACAACGCCTTCCGCTTCGACCGCGCCTTGGGCAACTACTACCTCCTGCGACCCTACACGATCGCCAGCGGAGCGGCCGTTCAGAGCCCCGACTGTTACTGGGCCCAGATCTATGACCCCTACCTGGGCACGGTCTGGACCGACGAGATGTTCTCGCCCACCAGCGGCATCGGACGCAAGCCCTTCCTCCCATCCTGGGAGGTCACCCGCTGCCCCGAGGCGACCTACACCCTCCCCGGGTTCCGCACACGCAACGGCGGCTCCGGCGCGATCGCAGAGCACGACCCCTACACCCTCTACTCCACCCTGGCCTTCAACGGCGTCACCCCCGGATTCGACGGCATCCCCGAGGTCACCACACGCACCTTCTTCGAGAAGCGCGATGGCGAGCGCGTCCCGCGCCGCGTCACCGGCATCGAGTACCCAGCCGAGATCATCATGTACCATGACGGCTCCGAGGTCGTCATGGACGGCAACGGCGACACGCTCGTCCAGCTCGACCAGTGGAACACCCTCCCCGCCCCAGATAACAAGGACTGGTTCAAGGAATACTTCCGCCACACGACCTGCCAGGTCACCTGGACCGACGGACACGGCAGCTCAATCAGCCAGGCCGACGCACGCGCCGTCCGCGAGCAGCTCATCCGCCTCCGCGGCAGCGCCCGCAACGTCCCCCAGCCCTGGTACTCGACCCCCAACGTCCAGGACGCCAGGCCGCACTAAACCGCCCAACTGTCGCCCCAGGAGCAGCGATCTGCCCCCGGGCTTGTCCACCACCGCGGCCCACGCCGCCGACCCCGCAGGGAGAGATCCGAAATGAAGCGCACCCTCTTGTCCGCCGCCCTCGTGGCGGCCCTCGCCGGAGCCGCCTCCGCACAGGTCCAGCACGGCGAGATCCGCGTCGTCGAGCTCGACGGGCTCAACAACCCCACCAGCGTCTCGCTCAGCCGCTTCGGTGGCGCGGGCATCTGGTCCACCTTCAACACCATGGGCCCCGACTCATCCAGCCGCGGCGATTACTTCGTGGACTTCGGCACCGGCAATGACCAGAACCTGGGCATCCTGATCGGCGCGACCCCGCAGCTCGAGCGCACCGAGCCCTCGTTCACCTTCGCCGGGTACCACGCGACGTTCGCCTCGGCCCGGTCGGCGTCGGGGTCGGGACGCTACTTCGTGACCATGCACGACACCCCCGGCGGCAGTGAGGTCAACCACAACGCCGCGATCGGGTACTTCCCCATCGCCGACGGGTGGCTCGCCGCCGCCGCCTACAACAGCGCCAACAACGGGCCCATCACCAGCCTGATCGGCAACCCCACCATCTCGCTGGTGCCCGCCCTCACGGGCGTGGGCAACGAGTTCTTCGACGACACCGCGAACGCCGGCCTCTACAGCCTGTCGTTCCAGGGCGTCCACATGGGCCGTGACGGCATCCTCATGTCCAGCGCCGCCAAGAACGAGGACAACCGCTCGCAGGTCTTCATCAACTACGACGGCCGCGCCGTCGTCAATGTGATCGACAACGGCTCAGAGTCCGGCGGCGAGAACGACGACGGCGCGTTCGTCTTTATCCCCCAGAGCACCCCCGGCGTCATCGCCGGGCAGGTCACCGCCTCCGCCAACACCCTGTACACCCAGGGCGACTTCACCGTCGAAATGGTCGGGCAGCCCCTGACCAACGGCACCTTCAAGGTCACCATCCCGGGCCAGAACAACGCGACCGGCACCTTCATCGCCATCCCGCACACCTCGCTGGTCGGCACCTCCGTTGACAACTTCCTGGCCTACGACTTCGACGGCACCGGCTGGGTTGTGCGGACTTACGACATCGAGCCCTACGCCCCCACCGGCACCGCCCCCGTGCTCCAGGACCTGGGCTCAAACGAGATCGTCTTCCACTTTGTGTTCCTCTCCAACAC
>CAZHKB010000307.1:0-3662 GCA_964533405.1 uncultured Phycisphaeraceae bacterium
GTGCTTGGGGTCGTAGGCGAGGTAGGTATGGACGAGGCCGCCGGGGGCGGTGGGTTCGAACGGCGGGTTGGGGGTCGTGTCGGGCATGGAGCTCGGTGGTGAGTTTGAGGTGGATGTGCCGCCGCGTCGCTGAGCCTCGCGGGCGACGGTCGCTGCGCGACCGGCACAGGCTTCAAGCCTGTGCCACCAAGAGGGGGTCACTCGACTTCGTACGTCACCCTCCCATGATGGCTCGCGCGGCTGATCATGTCGGAGGCGTAAAGGCCGGCGAGCACGAACTCGACGCACGAGGCGCGGACGGAGGCGTCGGCGGCGGGGTTGACCTCGAACGCCTTCTCCCACACCTGCGGCACGCGGCGCAGTAGCTTCTCGTAGTGCGAACTCGGCAGCATGTCCCCCACTTCGATCTTGACGCCCTTGGCGAAGACCTCGGCGATCTCGGACAGGCCGTGGCGGGTGACGTACTCGTCGAAGACGGTCTTGATGGCCTCTGCGGCGATGGACTCGAGCGCCTGCTTCTCGCTGAGCTGGTGGGAGCCCATCAGGTCGAGCTCGAGTTTGCCGATCGCGCTGGACTGGAAGTGGGCCAGGTCGCTGATCCGCGGCACGCCGGTGCGCTCGGCGAGCATGATCGAGCGGCGGCGTGCGTTGGCGATCATGGTGCGGTAGTTGGCGATGCTGAAGCGGGCCGAGACGCCTGAGGTCTGGTCGATGAACTTGCTCTGGCGAGCGGCGATCGACATTTGCTCGACGATCTCTTTCATGAACCGCGGCACGAGCACCGGAAACGGCCCGCCCAGCTCGATGTCGCTCTCGGCCTCCATGATCTCGATGCCCAGGTCGCGAGTGCGCGGGTAGTGGGTCTGGATGGTCGCGCCGATGCGGTCCTTGAGCTGGGGGATGACCTTTCCAGAGCGGTTGTAGGTGCCGGGGTTGGCCGAGAAGAGCACGAGCACGTCGATGTCGAACGAGATGGGGAAGCCGCGGATCTGAACGTCGCGCTCCTCAAGGATGTTGAAGAGGCCGGTCTGGACCAGGTCGTCCAAGTCTGGCAGCTCGTTCATGGCGAAGATGGCGCGGTGCATGCGGGGGATGAGGCCGAAGTGCAGCGCGTCCTCGGCCCCCATGCTCGTGCCGCTGAGCAGCTTGGCGGGGTCGATCTCGCCGATGAGGTCGGCGAACTTGGTGCCCGGCGCCAGACGCTCGGCGTAGCGCTTGCCGCGTGGCCACCAGGCGATCGGTGCATCGTCACCGCGCTCCGCGAGCAGCCCGCGGCCCGCCGCAGTGATCGGGTGGTACGGATCTTCGTGGACCGGCGAGCCGGGGATGTCGAGATGGGGAAGGTCGGAGTCGAGGAAGCGCACGAGCGTGCGCATGAGACGGCTCTTGGCCTGGCCCTTCTCGCCCAGGAAGAGCATGTCGTGCCCGGCGAGAATCGCGTTGATGATCTCGGGAAGGACGGTGTCCTCGTAGCCGCGGATGCCGGGGAAGAGCGCGGAGATGTCCTGGCTCTCGTTCCGCCCGGCGAGCAGGGCGGCGGTCAGGTTCTCGCGCAGCTCGACCTTGACGGGACGGGACCGCCAGCCGGAAGCGCGGAGAGCACGGAGTGTGGTTGGGTTGGGCATGGGTTTGGGGAGTGAAAAGGCGACCAAGAGACCCTGTGAAGAGCAGGCCGAGTGACCAGGAAACGAAGGGACGCGAAGGTGGAGGGCACGGCGAGAACGAAGGGCGTCGCACGATGCTTGGGGATGAAGACAGCGACGCGACGGGGTTTGCATGGAGATGTTCGCTGGTATCCGGCGATGGGATTCGACACGCCCTGCGGGCGAACGGGCGGGATCCTGGGGTTATGCCGGGAGGAGCGGTGTTGATGTCTCGGTCGGGCGTGGCCGAGCACCGGGGTGGCGGAGCGGCGCGGGGGCGGGTCGAAGCTGGCGGAGGGCGGGCGTATACTGCTGCCCGCGAGAACCGGCCCCAAGGCCGACGCTCGCGCTGGTAGCCACCTTAGCTCAGTGGTAGAGCGACGCTTTCGTAAAGCGTAGGTCCGGGGTTCAAGTCCCCGAGGTGGCTCTTTGCGCACGGGCGTGCCGGGCGGTGCCCAAACCCCAACGTTTCCAAGCCCTTGCGCGTGGTGCTTCGGGCTGGATTCCGGGGGGTCAGGCGTGCCGCCCGAGGCCTCGATTTGCCTCGCCGAGCCGCCAGACCGCTGCGCCACTACACCACTCGTTCGCGCCGCCGCGGGGCCGGACCTTCCTCGCCCGGGGGTGTGCGGCCCATCGGTGCCGGTCGCGAGCAACACCTGGTCGGGGGCGATGAACGCGGCGAGGGCGGGTAGCGCCTCAAGCGCCTTGCCGCCGCGTCCGTCTGCAGAGCTGTATGAACCATGGCTCCCGTACTCAGGAGTTCGATCCCCAACGGGGCGCCCCCCTACCGCTCGGCTTGGCAGCCCCGCGATCCGGCCTCAAGCTCGCTTCAAGTTTTTCTTTTGCCGCGTGTCGCCGCCGCCCGCTCCCGCCGCATGAGTGGGTGTGGGGCCACCCCGCCGCCGCTCTGCCTCTGCACACCCTGGGTGCCTCCTCCCTTGGGGGGCGAGGCAGAGCGCGGCGGGCTGTCCTTCGAGGGGAAAAACCATGCGCGAGTTCCAGTCGTTTCCTACGTCCTCGCGGGTTGAGTCTCCGGCGCGCCAGTGGAGTTCCAAGCCCGGCGCGTTGGCCCAACGGTGTGGCCGACCACGAGGCGGTAAGTCCCGCTCAGAATCCATTGGGATGGAGCGGCTCGAACCCCGGCAACCTACTCGCCAACATCGCGTGGGACGGCGGCGCGACCGGGAACGGTGCAAGCTGGCTTGATCCGCTGAACTGGGCGGGCGATGTGCTTCCCGGGGCGGCCGATGTGGCCATTCTGGGTCCTACGGGAACAAGCCCGCTCGTCACCATCGCGGGCACGGTCTCGGTCCAGAGTATCCAGAGCACCCGGGCGATTCAGCTCAACTCCGGGACTACCTCCGTGTCCGCTGCTTCTCAACTCACCGGCCTGACGCTGTCGGGGAACGGCGTGCTGGGTGGCGCCGGTGACGTGACGGTGACGGGCGTGTTGAGCTGGACTGGCGGGACGATGCAGGGTGGCGCCCGGACGACGGTGGCCCCGGGCGGGACGCTGTCGATGGGCACGGCGACGGGAACCAAGGTCCTCAGCCGGACCCTGGAGAACGACGGGTCGGCGACATGGAGCGACGGCCAGATTCAGATGAACGGCGGGACGATCCAGAACGACGGGACCTTCACGGCCAGCAGCGGCACGACGCTGCAGTCGTTTGGCCTCGGCGGGACCAACGCCTTTGTCAACAACGGAACCTTCATCAAGCAGGGCACGGGCCAGGTCCAGTTCTTGGTCTCGACCACCGGCGTGGCCTTCAACAACACCGGCACCGTCGATGTCCAGCAGGGAACACTGGCGATCAACGCTGGCTCCAGCAACTTCTCCGCCGGCACGCTGTCTGGGGGCACATGGATCGTCTCCGCCGGTGCGATCACGAGCACGTTCGGGTCGATCACCACCAATGCCGCGAACATCGAACTACATGGCACCGGCATGTGGTCCGCGATCAGCACTCTTGCGGTCAACAACGGCTCGCTCATTCTGGCCAGTGGGAGGGACCTTAG
>CAZHKB010000308.1:0-3662 GCA_964533405.1 uncultured Phycisphaeraceae bacterium
GCCGGACGACGCGACCAGCAAGGTCGAGATTTCGCACCAGGCGATGTCGACCTTAAAACTCCGCCAGCTTCGGCGCCCTCGGAAATGGGATCACATCCCGGATATTCTGCATCCCCGTGCAGAACATGACCAGTCTCTCGAACCCCAGCCCGAACCCCGCGTGCGGCACCGTGCCATACTTCCGCAAATCCCGGTACCACCAGTAATCCGGCTTGTGCAGGCCCATCTCCTCGATGCGCTGGTCCAGCCTGTCGAGCCGCTCCTCGCGCTGGGACCCGCCGATGATCTCGCCGATCCCCGGCACCAGCACGTCCATGGCCGAGACAGTCCGCCGCTTCTCTGCCGGCACGCCCTCAAACACCCTGGCCGCGTCCGCGACCGACAGCACCGACGCCGGGTCGTGGTCGTCCATGCGCATGTAGAAGGCCTTGATGTGCGCCGGGTAGTTCGTCAGGACGACGGGCTGCTTGAAGTGCTCCTCGGTCAGGTACCGCTCGTGCTCCGACTGGAGGTCCAGGCCCCACTTCACCGGGAACTCGAACGACTTGCCGCTCTTGAGCAGAATGTCGACCGCCTCCGTGTACGGCAGCCGCCTGAAAGGCCTCTCGATCACGAACTTCAGCCGCTCGATGATCCCCTTCTCGATCCGCTCGTCAAAGAACGCCATGTCGTCGGCCCGGCGCGTCAGCAGGTTGTCGAAAAGGTACTTGAGCATCTCCTCGGCCAGCGCGGCGTTGGCCGCCAGGTCGTTGAACGCCACCTCCGGCTCGATCATCCAGAACTCGGACAGGTGCCGGCTCGTGTTCGAGTTCTCGGCCCGGAACGTCGGCCCGAAGGTGTACACACGGCTGAGCGCACAGCAGTACGTCTCCACATTTAACTGCCCCGACACCGTCAGGTGGGCCTCCTTGCCGAAGAAATCGCTGGTGTGGTCGACCTGCCCATACGACCACGCGGGCATCCCCGGCTTCTCCTTGGCCCACTTCTCGCGCAGGGCCTTGGACTCGGCCGACTCGCCCTCGCCCGTGTTCCGCGGCAGCGGACGCATCAGGTCCAGCGTGCTCACACTGAACATCTGCCCCGCGCCCTCGGCGTCACTGGCGGTGATGATGGGCGTGTGGACGTAGAAGAAGCCGCGATCGTCGAAGAAGCGGTGGATGCCCATGGCCAACGCGTGCCGGACGCGGGCGACGGCGCCGAACGTGTTGGTGCGGACGCGGAGGTGCTGGATCTCACGGAGGTACTCGAGCGTGTGGCGTTTGGCCGACGCCGGATATGTGTCGGGGTTCTCAACCAGCCCGTGCAGCGTCAGCGAGTCGGCCCGCAGCTCGATCCCCTGTCCCTTGCCCTGGGACTCCACCAGCGTGCCCGTGGCCTCGACCGAGCAGCCCGTGGTCAGGTGCAACACCTCGGAGGCGTAGTTGGGCAAGGCCGACGGAACCACCGCCTGCACCGCATCATGGCATGTGCCGTCGGAGATCGCGACGAACGACAGCCCGGCCTTGGAGTCGCGCCGCGTGCGGACCCAGCCCTTGATGGTGCAGCGGGTGCCGGGAGGCGAGGTGAGGGCTTCGGAGACTTTGAGCCAGGTCATGCGGGAGTCCTCAGGGTGGGAGCGATGGTATGGGATCGGGGTGGGGTTTGGCACCGGGGCGTCCGCACGGGGGGCGAATACAGTGGGCAATAGTCGGAGGACTTCGCTGGTTCTGTCGGTGCCCCGGCGTGGGGGGGCCGATGAACGATGCGGCGAAGTGCTGGATGAAGGAGAGTCATGCGGATTGTTGTGAGCCCATACCACTTGACGACGCGGGAGGCGCCCGCACTGGCCGCGCTGCAACTGGCCGAGCAGGTGGTGACGATGATGCCCACGCCGCGCGGGGGCACCTCGAGGCGGCACGTGGAGGCGGCCGTGGGGGCGGCGCCGCGGTATCTGGATTTCATGGAGTCTTGGCGGTGGTCGGCGCCCCTGTGGGAGGCCGGGGTGATCGCCCCCACGCACCAGGGGCTGGACGCCGCGGATGATGTGCGATCGGCGTTCGAGCGGATCGCGGGGGATGAGCGGTATGCGGGGTTGCGGCCTCTGATGAAGCCGCACGTCTTTCAGGATGAGCGGGAGTATCTCCAGGCCGTGGCGAGCGATGTCCTCAAGGGCGGACCCGACCCGGCGATCACGGTACCGGTGGCGGCCGGGCTCGACCGGTTCGCGGCGCGGCATCGGCTGGCGGTGGCGCGGGCGACGCCCACGAGCATCTCGCAGAAGGTTGAGGCGAAGCTGGGCGAGCGCGTCGCGGCGTTCGCGGTGCCGATGCTGTGCCAGGCGTCGGCCGAGCGGATCCTGATGGCGCGCGAGGAGTTGGAGGGGTCGCTGGAGAGTCTGCGAGAGGCGATGGCGGAGGCGTCGCCGGGGCGGTGTGCGGGACTGGACAAGGCGGCCCGGGGGTACGCCGCGGAGTTTCAGAGCAAGCAGGCGGAGTTGCTGGAGGCGATGGACCCCGATGAGCCGCGAGTGGTGGTGGCGACGGTCGCGGTGAGCCTGGTGCTCCTGCCGGCGGGGGCGGTCTTGGAGTCGAGCCTGGCCGCGGTGGATGCGCTGGCGATGGGGGCAAGGCGGCGGGTGTCGAGGGCCACGCGGGCAGTTGAGACTCCAGCGGTGCGGGAGGCTCGGAAGGGGGCGCTCCCGGCGGTGTGGGATGTGGATGAGTCGCCGGTGATGTCGGTGGTGGTGCGGGTGATCGGCAAGAGTTGAGCGAGGGCGAACCCGGGTGCTCGGAGCCGGGACAGAGAACCCCACGCACTGCCCGCTCCGCCCACGCTGCAACGCCTTGTGGGCACCTCCCCCGGCACGCGGGCGAGTTGGGCATCGCGTAAGCCCGCGGGGCCGGGCTGACTCGGTGGCACGCCACGCGGGCTAGGCTAGGTGATGCACACGAATCGGTTGATTGCTGAGGCCAGCCCGTATCTGTTGCAGCACGCGCACAACCCGGTGGAGTGGTGGGCGTGGGGGCAGGAGGCGTTCGAGGAGGCGCGCCGGCGGGATGTGCCGATCTTTTTGAGCATCGGGTACTCGACGTGCTACTGGTGCCATGTCATGGAGCGGGAGTCGTTTGAGAACGAGGCGATTGCGAGGCAGTTGAACGCGGGGTTCGTGTGCGTGAAGGTGGACCGCGAGCAGAGGCCGGACGTTGATGATCTGTACATGGCGGCGACGCAGATCATGACGGGGCACGGCGGGTGGCCGATGAGCGTGTTTCTGGAACCTGTGGGGCTCAGGCCGTTCTGGTGCGGGACGTACTTCCCGCCGGAATCGCGGGCGGGGATGGGGTCGATGCCGAGCTTCCCGCAGGTGATGGATGGGATTTCAGGTGCGTGGGCGACGCAGCGGGATGAGGTGATGCAGCAGGCCGAGTCGCTCAGCGAGGCGGTGCGCGAGCATCTGGCCACCGCGAGCGAGCCGGTGGGGCTGAGCGTGTCGAACGTGCAGGCGGCGGCGTCGGCGTTGCTGCGGATGTTTGACCGGACCAATGGTGGGTTCGGGGGCGCGCCCAAGTTTCCGCAACCGGTGTATCTGGACCTGCTGCTGGATATCCGGGAGCGGGCGGGCGATGAGGGGACCAGGGGCGCGATTGATGGGGCGATCCGGCACACGCTGGACCGGATGGCGG
>CAZHKB010000309.1:0-3658 GCA_964533405.1 uncultured Phycisphaeraceae bacterium
GCGGGTGGTCGTGGTCCATGTCGGCGACGAAGGGGGTGACGAGGGTGGGTGGGTTGGCGGGGACCTCGACGCTGTCGCCCGCCGGCGCGGGGTCGGGCTGGGCGAGCAGGGCCAGTGCGAGCGCGACGGCGTGGATCATCGGGGACTCCCGGGAACTGGGGGATGGATCAACAGGTGAGCACAGCGGGGCGATTGCGGATGAACATAGGGGGCATTTGGACCGATACGCCGGGCTGGACGCGGCGGGTGGCCCGCACGCGGCTCTCGGAGCGCACGCATCCAATCTCCACACCCGATATGGACGACCGCGGCGGCGATGCTGGCGGTGGCTGGCCTGAGGCGGGAGGTCGGTGCGCAGTTTGAACCGCCGGAGGGCGGATCGCTGGCGTCGGCGGAGGAGAGCGAGGTCGGGCCGAACGTGGGGACCAGACCCCGCGTGACGGACGGGCCGCGGGTCGCGGGCGGAGCGGGGGCGGAGGGTGACGCAGAGGCTGGCGTCGATGGCTCGGAGGGCGTGGACGAGGATGGGTCGCTGTTGGAGCAGCCAGCCTCGCGCCTGCACCTGTGGGCAGGGCTGGACTTCACGACGGCGTACTGCTCGCGCGGGTTCTTCTGGGAGGACGCGGGGCTGGTCGTTCAGCCGTGGGCGGATGTGTGGCTGGATGTGTGGCAGGGCGCGACGGCGACCGCTTCGCTGACGATGGGGACGTGGAGTTCGTTCCATGCGCAGGCGACCGACGCGGGCACGAGCGACAACTTCCGCGAGCATTGGTACGAGTGCGATCTGTACGCGGGGCTGGCGGTGTGCCTCGGCGACTGGACGGTGGAGGGGCGGTACGGCTGGTACACCAGCCCGTCGGATGCGTGGGACACGATCGAGGAGGTGTACGTCGCGGCGTCGTACGACGACTCGGCGGTCCTGGGTGCGTGGGCGCTGCAGCCCAGCATCGTGCTGGCGATCGAGACGGGCGATGAGGCCAACGACGGCGGCCGGCCCGGGACGTACCTGGAACTGGGCGTGGAGCCGGGATTCGGGCTGGATGCGATCGGCGTTGAGAGCGGGATGCTCGCGGGCGTGAGCGTGTCGTTCCCGATCAGTGTGGGGCTGAGCCTGAGCAACTACTACGAGGGGGCAAACGGGGAGAACGATGCGTTCGGGTTCGCAAGCTTCGGCGTGAGCGTGGGGGTGCCGTTGACCGGTGAGGGGGGCGGCTTGCTTGGGGCCGGCGCGAGGCTGGGGGCGTGGGAGCTGGCGATCGGAGTGCAGGTGGTCGCGCTGGGCGACGCGGCCCGGAGTTACAACGACGACGAATCGGTGGGGGTGATCGGGACGATCGGGGTAGGGGTGGAGTTCTGAGGGTGCTGACGCCTGCGGCACCGCGCGGCGCGGGCCAAAGACAGCGGAGCACTCGCAAGGGCGTCCCGCTCGATCGTGTGACAGGAGATTCCAGGAACAGAGCCGACCGCGTGTGGCCGCGGATTTCCGCCTCGTGAGTGCTCATCGGCGGGACCATGGCGGAGTCACGTTTCCGCTCGGGCGGCAGGGGTGCTGGCGTCACGTTGAGCGCTCGTCGGTGACACCCGCGGCATCAGGATCTCGAAGACGGCGCCCGCGCGTCCGTCGGCGCGGTTCTTGGCCAGGATGACTCCGCCGTGCTCACGGACGATGCCCTCGGAGACGGCCAGGCCCAGGCCCGTGCCGCGGGCGTCGAGGGTGGTGGAGGCGAAGGGCTCGAAGAGTCGGGTGAGCACGTCGGGGTCGATGCCGGGCCCGTCGTCGGTGATGGTGATGCAGACCCACGGGCCGTCGTCGCGGTCCTGAACCTCGGCGGCGAGGACGACGCGGCCGGTGGGCCGCGGGGCGGTGGCGACGGAAGCGGAGGGCGACGCGGCGGACGCGACGGCCCGCCCGCGCCGGATCGCGTCCACCGCATTTCGCGTCAGATTCACCAGCACCTGCACCATGCGGTCGCCGTCGCACTCGATCTCGAGCGTGGGGTCAATGGTCGCGTCCAGGGCGATGTCGCCGGCGTCGCGGTCGAGGCGGGCCAGCGTGACGGCTTCATCGGCCAGTTCCCGCAGCAGGACCGGGCGGGTCTCAGGCGGGCGAACGCGGGCGAAGTCGAGCAGGCTCTCGCCCAGGCGCTCGAGGCGTTGGACGACGCGGAGCATGAGGGCCGCCTGCGGTGCGTCCATACCGGCCCGCGGGTCGCGGTGGAGTTTCTCGACCAAGCCCTTGAGCACGGCCAAGGGCGTGTTGAGTTCGTGCGCGATTCCGGCGGACATCATGCCCAGGCTGGCCAGGCGGTCGGCGTCCCGCAGGTTTTGCTGGGCGCGTTCGAGCAGGTGGTTCTTGCGTTTGAGGTCGGTGGCGACGCGCTCGATCTCGGCGAACGCGGCGGCGAGGGCCGCCTCGTGCTCGCGCACCGCGCGGATCGATTCGTTCCGGGATCGCATGATCTCGCCGAGCTCATCGCGCGGCATCAGGCGCTCGGGGATGAGTTCCTGGTCCTTTCGACCCTCGCGCACGGCCAGGTCGGCCTCCCGCATGCGCCGGATCGGGTCGTACACATGCTGGGGCATCACGAACACTTCCAGTGCGATCGCCACCAGCGCGTACACGCCAAGCAGCGCGACCACGAGCAACACAAACAGGTGTACGACCGCCTCGCGGGCCTCCAGGATCCGCGTCGTGGCCACCGCGAAGCGCTCGGAGTCTGGCGCGGTTTCCGAGACGGGGAACGGCAGTCGGATTACCAGCACCACCGGCTCGCTGCCGGGCTGCGGGCGCACGGCGTCGCGCCCGGAGTCGCGGGCACTCTGGGCCACTTGCTCCGAGATGCCGACCTGGTTTCGGGTGCCCACCCGCAGCGTGGTGCCCGCGCCCTCGACGGCCCGGGCCATCGCCTCCGGATCGCCGCCGTCCTCGACGTGACGCACAAGGGTCCGCAGCAGCAGCGTCGCCTCATCGACCTCGGCGCGGTCCACGATCCGAGCCACCGCCGGCCGCAGCGAGACGAGCAGGATGGCGGCCAGGCCCAGCGAGAAGCAGGTGTGGAGGAAGATGAGCTTCTTGCGGATCCGCATGCCGCCCAGCAGCCCGCCGGGCGGGCGCGTGAGGCCAGCCGGGGCGTCCTCTGCCCGAGGGACTTCCGATGGTGGCATATCTCCCGCGGGCTCGTCCACTGGGCATCTCCGGGGCAAACCCTACACTCGCCGCGGTGCCACGACGCGATCAACCCACAAGTTCCCGCCGGCCCGAGTCGGACGCGCCCCGCGAGCAGGGCGGCACGCCCGCGGATGCCCGCGACGCCGCGTGCCGCGTGCTGACTCGCCAGGCCCGGGCCTTCCCGCTGCTGATCCCGACCGAGGCGCAGACGGGTGGTCTGGACGCCCGCGATGCGGCCCTGGCCCACGCGATCCACGACTCGGTGATCCGCCGGTGGCTCACGCTCTCGATCCTGCTGGAATCGGCGTCCGGGCGCGACCTGGGCGATCTGGAGCCCGCGATGCGGGCGGTGCTGCTGTCGGGGGCGGCCCAGTTGCTGCTGCTGGACCGCATCCCGCCGCACGCCGCGATCGACCAGAGCGTGGAGTGGGCCAAGCGGCGGATCAGGCCCAAGGCCGGGGCGATGGTCAATGCGATCCTGCGGCGGAC
>CAZHKB010000310.1:0-3644 GCA_964533405.1 uncultured Phycisphaeraceae bacterium
TCGAGCGCCTGGTGGCAGCACGCCGCGGCCTCATCGTTTCGTCCGAGGGAGATCAGCACCTCACCCATCCCACCCAGGCTCATGAGCGTGTCGGGGTGGTCCTGGCCCAGCTCGCGGCGACGGATCTCGAGCGCCTCGGTCTGCGGAGCCAGGGCGCGATCCGAAAGGCCCAGCGTCTGCAGCGTCTGCGCCAGGCTGTCCAGCAGACGGGCTTTGACCAGGGGCTGATCGGCGAACTGGGTCCGGACGGCCTCGAGCGCTCGATCAAAGACGTTCGTGGTCAGCGACGACAGCGCGATGCTCGTGAAGTTCACGCTATCCAGGCCCGTCGCCAGCCCGTCGCGAGCCCCCTCTGGCACCGCGCCCAGCAGCGACTCTCGAAGGCGCACGCCCATCAGGGGCGCGTCCAGCCCGGTCAACTGGCTCGCCTGGAACTCCGCGACCTGGGCCAGCTCACGAGCCCGCGTCGCCGTCTGGGCCTCGGCCTTGACGGCACGGTCCCGCTGGGCGTCGGCGATCCGGTGCTGCTCGGCCTCCGCGGTCTGCGCCAGCACCGCGTTGTCGCGCTCCCCGCGGGCCACGCTCGCCTGCCACGCGAAGCCCACCGCGCCAACCAGCAGCGCCGCCGCCACGCCCCCGGCCCCGCTCACCAGCCCCTTGTTCCGCCGCACGAACTTGCGCATTCGATACACCGCGCTCGGAGGGGCCGCCAGCACCGCCTGGCCCCCGAGGTAGCGCTGGACGTCCATCGCCAGCCCGCTCGCCGAGTCGTACCGCCGTGTGCGGTCCTTGTCCATCGCCTTCATCACGATCCAGTCCAGATCGCCTCGCACCGCCGAGCCCAGACGCCGGGGGTCCAACCCCCGGGTCGCGGCCACGCGGCTCAGCGTGCCCAGGCTCTGGCTGACGCGCTGCGACGGGCGCGGGGGGTCCACCTCGCGGATCATCCGCTGGATCTCGGCGTGCGCCGCCGAGCGCAGCGACTGGGCGTCAAACGGCGTCTGGCCCGTGAGAAGCTCGTACAGGAGCACGCCCAGCGCGTACACGTCCGTCCGTGTGTCGATGTCGAGCGACCCCTCGGCCTGCTCCGGGCTCATGTACTCGGGCGTCCCGAGGATCTGCCGCTGCTCAGTGAAAATCGTGCGCTCCGTCAGCCTCGCGTTGGTCGCCTTGGCCACGCCGAAGTCGATGACCTTGGCGACCGGCGACCCATCCTGCGACGACACGAGCACGTTGCTGGGCTTGAGGTCGCGGTGGATCACCCCCTTCTGGTGGGCGTGTTGGACCGCGCCGCACACCTGGCTCAGCAATCCAAGCCGCTCGGGAATCCCCAGTTTGTACCGATCGCAATACGCCGTGATCGGCTCGCCCCGCACGAGTTCCATCACGAAGTAGGGCCGCCCCGCCTCGGTCGCGCCCGCGTCCAGCACCCGCGCGATGTTGGGGTGCTCCATGAGCGCCAGCGCCTGCCGCTCGGCCTCGAACCGCGCGATCACCTGCCTGGTGTCCATCCCGAGCTTGATGACCTTGAGCGCGACCCGCCGCTCGACGGGCGTCTTCTGCTCCGCCAGGAACACCGAGCCGAATCCGCCCTCGCCCAGCAGCTGCAGAAGGACGTACGGACCGATCCGGGCGCCCGGACCCTCCGACAATGGAGAAACAACGGTGCCCACACCAGCGCTCAACGTGGGCTTGGAAGCCGGGTCAGGCACGCTCGTTCTGGCGCGATCCGGCTCCGGTGAACCATGCGTCATGGCAACGCTCCCCCCAGAGCGATCAAGACCGTCGCGGGCAACACCCGCCCGATCATAACCGGAACCCCGAGCGGCGATTCACTGGCCCCTGCAATCGAACGCACCCCCAACGCCGCGAGCGTCGCCAACGGAGGTGCCCTGCTCCCCCTTCCACATCGCGCATGGGATGTGCCCCCGCGTGACCTCCACCGACAACCCTCCTACGCTTCCGCCCGTGTCGGCGGACCCCGCCGGGGCGGCCAGATCCGCCCCCGCACACCCGTCGCCGGGGCGTCCACAGGCCGTCACGCGACCGCCTCACCGTCCGTCTCCACCGTCTGTCTCAAACCCGCCGAGGACACCGCACCGTGAAGATCAAGACCGACGAGATCGCCAGCGTCATCAAGCAGGAGATCGCCCAGTTCTCCGCCGAGCTCGAAGTCTCCGAGGTCGGGCGCGTCATCGAGGTCGGCGACGGCATTGCCCGCGTCTATGGCCTCTCCAACGCCATGGCCGGCGAGCTCCTCGAGTTCCAGACCCCAGAAGGCTCCGTCATGGGACAGGTCTTCAACCTCGAGCTCGACACCGTCGGCGCGGTCATCTACGGCAACTACCTCAACGTGAAGGAAGGCGCCCTGGTCAAGTCCACCGGCCGCCTGCTCGAAGTCCCTGTCGGTGAGTCGCTCCTGGGCCGCGTCGTCAACCCCCTGGGCATCCCGCTCGACGACGGCCCGCCCCTCAACCCCGCCGAGTACCGCAAGGTCGACATCATCGCCCCCGGCATCGCCGAGCGCCAGCCCGTCACCGAGCCGCTCCAGACCGGCATCAAGGCCGTGGACGCCATGATCCCAATCGGCCGCGGCCAGCGCGAGCTGATCATCGGCGACCGCAAGACGGGCAAGACCATCATCGCCCTCGACACCATCATCAACCAGAAGCAGTACTGGGGCACGCCAGAGGCCGTGGTCTGCATCTACGTCGCGGTGGGCCAGAAGGAGTCCACCGTCGCGGGCGTCGTTGAGACGCTCCGCAAGGCCGGCGCGATGGACTACACCATCGTCGTCAACGCCGCCGCCTCCGACCCCGCCCCCATGCAGTACATCGCGCCGTACACCGGCTGCGCCATGGGCGAGTACTTCATGTGGCAGGGCAAGAACCCCGCCCCCGGCAAGCCCCTGCCCAAGCACGCGCTGTGCATCTATGACGACTTGTCCAAGCAAGCCGTCGCCTATCGCCAGCTCTCGCTGCTCCTCCGCCGCCCCCCGGGCCGCGAGGCGTACCCCGGTGACGTGTTCTACCTCCACAGCCGCCTGCTCGAGCGCGCCACGAAGTTGTCGAAGGAGAACGGCGCCGGCTCGCTCACCGCGCTGCCGATCATCGAGACCCAGGAGGGCGACGTCTCGGCCTACATCCCCACCAACGTCATCTCCATCACCGATGGGCAGATCTATCTCGAGTCCGAACTCTTCTTCGCCGGCGTCCGCCCCGCCATCAACGTGGGCATCTCGGTCAGCCGCGTGGGCGGCAACGCCCAGGTCAAGGCCATGAAGAAGATCTCCGGCTCGCTGCGGCTCGACCTCGCGTCGGCCCGCGAACTGGAAGCCTTCGCCCAGCTCGGAACGGAACTGGACCCCGCCACCCAGCGCCAGCTCGACCGCGGCCGCCGCATGGTCGAACTGCTTAAGCAGGGCCAATACAGCCCCTTCCACATCGTCGATCAGATCATCTCGATCTACGCCGGCGCCAAGGGCTTCCTCGACAACATCCCGGTCACCAAAGTCCGCGAGTTCGAGATCGGCCTCCAGAACTACTTCCAGACCTCCGGCAAGCCCGTCTGGGACACCCTGGCCGCCAACCCCGCTCTGAACGACGAGGTCGAGAAGAAGCTCTCCGACACGATCGCGGCGTATA
>CAZHKB010000311.1:0-3618 GCA_964533405.1 uncultured Phycisphaeraceae bacterium
CCCCGAGCGGCAACCGCGGGGCTGGGGGCGGTGGGGGGCGAGAACGCGCTGGTTGATCTGCGATCGTCGGGCGTGCCGCTGACGGCGCGGGTTGAGGTGTTCGTCGACCGGGTGCGGAGGCCCGGCGTGCGGCTGGAGACCGAGTCGATCCGGCGAAGCAGCGTGGCGGTGGACCCCGACCTGTCGTCGCGGCGGATGACGCCCGAGTATGTCGAGACGGTCGATCACGATGACCTGCTGGCGGGGCGGATCGCCGAGCGGATCAGGGAGCGGCTGGCGGAGTGAGTGGGCGCCGGGGCGCGGAACTGGAAGCCGTGGGGTTGGACCCCGCGGCTTCGTGCGTTTTGATCCCGGCGTGCGTGGCTGGTGCGGTGGAGGGTGAAAGAAAAGCGGGCCCCGAGAGGGGCCCGCTGGTGGGAGGCGTGGTCTCAGATTTTCAGATTTCAGACCTCAGAACCCAGGTCTCAGATCTGAGCGCTCGCAGGTCCAGGCTCATCCAACGATGGCGGAGATGGGGTTGTAGAGGCCATAGGCCGCGCCGCTGGTGGCCCATCCGCCGCCGAATGTGAGGTCGTAGTGGCTGAAGGAGACGGCGAAGGGGGAGGCGGAGGTGGTGACGATGGAGAAGGTGGAGGTGCGGTTGGGGTCGGAGAGCAGAGCCTGCGACTGGTCGAGGGCGAGGTTGGCGAAGTTGTTGGCGTCGATGTTGACGGTGATGATGGTGGACTCTCCGTTGGTGAAGAGGATGCGGACGGTGACGTCGATGTCGTTATCGGAGGGGTTGTAGAAGGAGAGGCTCTCGAAGTAGGTGTTGCCCGCTCCGCCAGCGGTCAGGAAGGCGTCGCCGAAGAAGGCGGTGGTGCCGACCTCGGTGGCGGCCAAGGTGGCGTCGGCGTCGCCGCGCTGGACCTGGCTGGAGAGGACCGAGACGGGGGAGGCGGAAGTGAAGCGGACGCCAGCGGTGGAGTTGGTGGTCAGGCCAAGCTGTTTGGCGGTGAGGTAGACGACCGAGCCAGCGGCGACCTGGATGTTGCGAGCGAAGTCGGGGAGGCTGGAGTTGAGGTAGGAGCCGACGAAGGAGACGGTGGTGGCGGAGGCGCCGGGGTTGAAGATGGCGATCTCGGAGGCGACGCCGTTGCCGCGGGTGATGGAGTTGACGGCGCCGGCCAGCCCGCCGCCGCTGGGGTCGCCGACGTGGCCATAGCCCTGGGTCTCGGCCTGGTTGTAGTGGGTAAGTGCGGCGACGAAGCCGACGTAGTCATCGTTGTTGGAGGGGTCGCGGGGCTGGGCCTCGATCTTGACGGCGAAGACGCCGATGGGGAGCTGCTCGAAGGCATCCATGGCGAAGCCGCCGCGGCGCTGGGCGGGCAGGGCGCCCGGGCCGTTGCGTTCGATGACGATCTGCTGGCCGTCCTCGGTGTAGACGGTCATGGTGAGGCGGAGGTCGAAGGAGTTGGGGTTGAAGAAGGTGATGAAGTCCTGGACCGCGCCGGGGTTGCGTTCGACGCGGGGGAAGTACCAGGCGCTCGAGGTTTCGCGTGTGGCGGCCTCGCCGGTGGTGACTCCCAGGTCGTAATGGGACACGGTGGCGACCACGGGCTGGTCGGACTCGACGACGATGGAATAGGGGACGTTGGTGCGGACGTTGCCACGAGCGCCCAGGCCGGCCTGTGAGAGCTGGGCCCCGCCGCGGGTGCCGGCGGCGAGTGAACGGACGCCGGCGTTGACGCCGGAGCCGAAGACGGAGCGGCTGGTGCCGTCCTGATAGTAGAGGACGATGCGGTAGGAGGCATCGGTGTCACCGGGGTTGGCGATGGCGACGAACTCGGAGATGTTGCCGTTGGCGAAGCCCTCGGGGTAGACCACGCGGTAGCGGAAGTCGATGTCGCCCTGATTGTCGAAGACGGCGGGCGCACCGTTGATGCGGAGTCGGTAGCCGCCGACGGAGGTGCCGATGCCGTCAACGATGACCCAGAACTGCTGGCCCTCGTTGATGGTGAGGCCCGATCCCGGGGCGCCGATGGTGACCGAGGAGGAGACGCCCGCGAGGCCGCCGGCGTCGAAGCCGACGACGGATCCGGGCAGTTCGTTGGGGGCGTTCAGGACGGTGATGGAGGCGTTGAGGGTCGCGCCGTCGGCGGTGATGACCTGGATGAAGACGGGTCCGGAGCCAAGGGCGGTGAAGGTGAACAGGTCGCGGTCGCCGATCACGTCGATGGATGCGGCGGTGGAGCCGTTGCCGCTGCGACCGGCCAGGACGACGTCGCCGTCGGGCTGGTTGAAGTTGATCGCGGCGGGATCGGTGACGACGCCGCCGCCGGGCTCGCCGTCGATGGTGAGGCGGTACTCACCCGAGCGGCTGTTGAAGATGTCCTGGACGAGGACGTAGTAGTTGGCGTCGTCGTTGGCGTCGGCGATGGTGACCTGGATGGCGCCGGGGGTGTTGCGGCTGTTGGCGGCGATCTGCGTGAACACGCCGGGCGCGTCCTCGCGGAAGACGGAGATGGATGGCCGGACGAGCGAGCCGGCGAGCGACGCGACGCGGACGACGGTGTCGCCGTCGGCGCGTGGGGAGAAGCGGAAGAGGTCGGTGTCGATGGCCGGGGAGATCAAGGGGTTGTCGGGCCCGCCGGCGTTGGCCTCTCCGACCGCGCCGTTGCCGGTGACGGTGTCGAGGGTGACGAGGGTGGCGCGGTCGAACTCACCGAGGTTGGCGTGGTCGTCGACGGCCGGGCCGGTGACGCTCAGGCGATACTCGCCGGTGAGGCGGGGATCGGTGGGGTCGATGGGTGTGCCGTTGGGGTTGAAGAGGAAGGCCGAGGGCTGGACGACGACGTAGTAGGCCTGCCCGCGCTCAACGGTGGCCTGGACATCAACCGGGATGGTGACCAGCGGATCGTTGGAGGCGATGAGCACGCCCACGGAGTTGTAGACGGAGACCTTGGGCTGGAGGGTCTGGTCGCCGGTGGGCTGGGTGCTGAAGATGGCCGGGCCGCCGGCGGGAGCGATGTAGACGAACAGGTCGGAGTCGTAGAAGAACTCGACGTCTCCGGTGCGGTCGCCGGTGCCGGTGACGGTGTCGGCCAGCAGCAGGGAGGCGAGCGAGCGGGTCTCGGGGTCGAGCAGCTGCTCGGCATCCGCGTGGTCGTCGGTGGGCGAGAACTCGAACTCGAAGCGGTAGGTGCCGGACTCCGAGGTCGCGATCGCGCCGCGGACAACCAGGAAGTACTGGTCGAGGCGGCTGGAGGAGACGGTCGAGACGCGGTCGCGCGAGACGCTGAAGGTGGTGGTGTACTCGGTGTCGAAAGTGGCCATCGCGATGCGCCGGAGGATCGGGTGCCCGTTGAGGTCCTCCTGGACCTCGTAGATCTCGACGAAGGGGTCGACCGCGGAGGTGGGGACGATGGTGACGGTCACGTCCTGGGTGGTGAAGGCCTGGAAGGTGAAGACGTCGGAGTCGCCGGGCTCTTCGAGGTCGCCAAGGCCGTTGCCCCCGCCGAGGAAGTCCAGGATGTCGAGCTCGGTGGCGTCCTGGAACTGGCCGATGTCGGCGTGGTCGTCGGTGGGGTCCTGGCCCTGGAGTTCGAGGGTGTAGCGGCCCTGGCTGCCGCCGCCGCC
>CAZHKB010000312.1:0-3618 GCA_964533405.1 uncultured Phycisphaeraceae bacterium
AGGCAAAGGCGTGCTAGCTTTGGCTTCGTGGTCTAGCCAGTCACTGCGTCGACCGCGCCCCGTGGTCACGCGTGACCGCAGTGCAGGCCGATGCCCATCTGCGTTCCTGACGGACCACCTTGGCCGACCATCGCGCCCTCTCGCCCGGCTTCACTCACTCATCCTCACCCGGCGGTTTCCGCGCCGCCTGCGGCATCGTCTCCAGCACCCGGTCGATCAGGCCGTATTCGAGCATCTCGCCGTCGTCCATCCACTTGTTGCGGTCGCTGTCGCGCGCGATTTCGTCGATCGGACGCCCGGTCGCCCCGGCGTAGATTCCGTACAGGCGGTCCCGCAGCCGCAGCATCTCCCGGGCCTCGATCTCGATGTCGGTCGCCTGGCCCTCCAGGACGCCCGAGATGAGGGGCTGGTGCATCAGGTTGCGCGAGTTCTTGAGCGCGTACCGCTTGCCCTTGGCCCCCGAGCACGCCAGCAGCGAGCCCATCGACGCCGCCTGCCCGATGATGTACGTCGCCACGTCGGGCTTGATGTAGTTCATCGTGTCGAGGATCGCCAGGCCGGCCGTCACCGACCCGCCCGGCGAGTTGATGTACAGGTGGATGTCGCTCTTGGCGTCCTCGTTGGCGCAGAAGAGCAGTTGGGCGATGATCAGGTTGGCGACCTCATCGCCCACCGCGCCGCCCAGGAAGATGATTCGGTCCTTGAGCAGCCGCGAGTAGATGTCATATGACCGCTCGCCGCGGGCTGACTTCTCGATCACGATGGGCACGAGATACGACATGGGTGAATCCTGATCTGCGTCTGAGTTGGGGGTCCTCAGTCCTGTGTCTTTGGTCCTGAAGGTCGGGGGTGTGTAGCAGAGAACGGTAAGGCGCCGTAGCCCGCGCCCGCGCGGCTGACAAATCGGCGGTCGATCACCGCACGCCGCTCAGCCCGGTGCTCAGGTTTGGCCCATCCTTCGGCGGATGCGTCAGCACCTCGTCCACCAGCCCATACTCTTTGGCCTCTTGGGCGGTGAAGTACTTGTCCCGCTCCGCATCCTTGTGGATCTGCTCGGGCGTCTTCTTGCAGTGGCTCGCCAGGATCTCATTGAGCGCCCGCTTGCTCTTGATGATCTGCTCGGCCTGAATCCGGATGTCCTCCGCCTGACCCGTCACCCCGCCATACGGCTGGTGGATCATCGCCTTCGCGTGCGGCAGGATGAACCGCTTGCCCGCGGCCCCCGCCGCCAGCAGCACCGCCCCGCCCGAGTACGCGTACCCGATGCAGTACGTCGCCACGGGGCTGGAAAGGAACCGCATGGTGTCATAGATCGCCAGGGTGTCGTCCACCGACCCTCCCGGGCTCTTGATGTAGAAGTGGATGTCCTGGCCCTTCTTCTGGCTCTCCAGATAGAGCATCTGCATCATCACCCGCGTCGCGCTCTGGTTGTTGATCTCGGTGGTGAGGAAGACGATCCGGTTTTCGAGCAGAAGCTCGTCAACCGTCATCTCACGGGTCCGCTGGTATGTCACATTGGCAGCTGGCATGGTTGTCCCTGCATCGGCCGAAGGCCCGCCGGTCGTGAGCCCGCTCGCCCCGCGTGGAACGCCGGGAAACGCCCCGGGATCCATCCCGGGGCCGCTGGCTGATCCTAGATCGGTCGGACGCCCGCCGATCCCCACCCGGCTTTGGTGCAACCCGCGTGCCTTGCCCACGGTGCCAGCGGTCGCCAGCCCCGGAAGGGGAGAGTGGCGGGACTTTCCGCCGCTGGCGGAGGCGGCGACCCGCCTTGGCCGACGCCGCCGATCGGCCACGTTTGCGCCTCCCTTCCTGAACGCCCGGTTGCCCGTCGCCCCGCGGTTTCCGTATGATCCCTGTCCGCCTTCGTTGACCGGGGCCTTCGCCCCGCCCGACCGGGCGTCAGGGACCACTCGTGCCCCCAACCGCCATCATCTCCGACATCCACGCCAACGCCGAGGCTCTCCGCCGCGTGTTCGAGGATATCGACCGCCGCTCCGTGTCCCGCATCATCTGTCTTGGCGACATCATCGGGTACGGCCCAGAGCCGCTCGAAGCCATCGACATGATCCGGGCCCGCTGCGAGTGGTGCCTGATGGGCAACCACGACTTCGGCGTCCTCTACGAGCCCACCAACTTCAACCCCACCGCCGAGGCCGCCGCTTACTGGACCCGCGAACGCCTTGACGCCGAGCCCGACCCCGCCAAGCGCGCCGCACGCTACGAGTTCCTGGGCCGCCTCCGGGTGAGGGTGGTCGAGCCGGCCAACGGCTTCCCGTTCCCCCTGCTGGCCGTCCACGGCTCCCCCCGCCGCCCCATCAACGAGTACATCGTCCAGGAAGATGTGCAAACCGCCCCCGACAAGATGGAGGCCATCTTCGACCGCATCGAGCGAGTCTGCATCTGCGGGCACACGCACCAGCCCGGCGTCTTCAACGATGAGCCCGACTTCTGGCCCCCCACGGAACTGGGCGACACCCACTCCTACAAACTCCGCCCCGACGAAAAGGTGGTCATCAACGTCGGCTCCGTGGGCCAGCCCCGCGACCTCGACCCCCGGGCCTGCTACGCCCTGCTCCACGAAGACCGCGTCGAGTTCGTCCGCGTCGAATACGACATCCGCCACACCGCCGACAAGATCAAGTCCATTCCCCAGCTGCACGACTGGCTGGGCGACCGGCTGTACGAGGGCAGGTGAGTTGCTTCGGGCGTTGGAGCCGATCGCGCGAGTGATCGAGCCCCTTTGGGTCCAAACCGGCGCCGCAAGCCACCGGCCACCGCCGTTCGGCGAGTGAGGCTCCGGAACTCGCCGCAGGCGGCCGGCCTCCCACCCGGCCCGCGCCGATTCCCGCGCGATTTTCCTCCCGACACGCCGCCCCATCTCAAGCATCCAACCCCCGACGCCGATCCTCTGGGCACGTCGGAGGCTCTCCCTTGCACCACCCCATCCTGGCCGATCTGACCGCCGCCGGGTACCAGATCCACATCGAGCACGCCGGCGGCATGACGTCCGTCCGCGTCGTCGAGCCCAAATCCGCCCGCACATTCTCCGCCCGCGCCGAGAACGAGTTCATGGCCACCCTCTTCGCCAAGGGCAAGGTCGACCTGGGCCTGGCCGACGAGCAGCCCATGCGTCTGGCGGCGTGAGTTCGCTCGCCGTCAGCGCCATCGAACCAGCGAGAGGCAGCGCGACCCTGAGGGAGGGCTCCGGCCACCGATCGCGTTCGCCCCCAAGCACCCGGTCCCGTCCGACCCGTACGCACACCTTGCAAATCGCAGCATGGCCTCGGTCCGTCGCGTTTGCCCCTGTGGCGGGCGGACGCGAGCCCAACCTGCGGCGGGCATTTTTCGGCATCCATCGCCCCCATCCTGCGAATCGGATCGTGCTCGGGCCGCGCCGGAGGGTCTTCAACATCGCTCTGCCTCGAGTTGCTGGCGCGGGTGTTGCGGGAACACGCTATCCCCAAGTTGCGTTCGTGCCGGGTACCGCTTGCAATTCCCCCCCGACTCGGCGAAGATACGGGCCGGGCTCCTCGGCCCGACCCTCACACACGGGACCAGCAGCGAAAGGATCTCACGACATGAAGGTTTCCCGTCCACATCCGGGCCGCGGCCCGG
>CAZHKB010000313.1:0-3615 GCA_964533405.1 uncultured Phycisphaeraceae bacterium
TAAGTCAGAGTGTTGAGCTTCGGCGTATACCCCATGTGAAACGCCAGACGATCCGCGGCTTTCTTTGTGACTTCAGGCTCCAGGAACATGAAGCGTGTGGGCTGCGCCAGAAACGGCATGATTGTTAGCACGGTCCATGTCGCCACACGGCGGCGTCCCTCTTCGGCGCGGAGGTCCGTCACGGCGCCAATGAGTCGCGAGAGTGACGTCTCATCCCGGGCCGGGCCCGACACAAGCTGGGAGAGCGCCGCGGCGTAGAAAGCCGCGGCGTCCCGGTCGCGAAAGGCATCGGCGAGGGCCGCCTTCTCGAAGGGAGACAACAGGTTCACGGCCCGTTCCACCGAGAGCAGCGCCCCAATCACTTCATCCACATCGTTTTGCGCCAACAGGGCCTCACCTCGCCCGCCTCCCAGCTTCGACTCATAGATCTCGTGCGCGCGCCACTTGTACTCGCGCTCCCGACGCAGATACTCAGGATCAGCGAAAGCACCCGGAAAATGCAGCTGGAACTTCGAGAAAGACTCTTGGAGCGTCATTCGCCGCTCGGGGATGTCAAAGCCTCCATCCCTGAACGGTGGGATCGCATCCAGCCACGGGTCGGACTGTGGTCCCGAGGCATCCAGGGCAACAACAGTCGTGTTGATCCGCTTGATTGCGTCGCCCCGTCGCACCTCGGGCGCGTCCCGAAAGTAAACCGTAACCTCCGCGCCCTGAACCGCCAGCACTTTGCCCGGACCCCAACCCTGCTTCGTCGGGTGCGTGACGATCTGGCCGACCCTGTACCGTGTCGCGGGCATTGCTCACAACTCCTTGGCGGTCATCGTCCCACTCGCCGACGCAAAGCGAGCAACAGCCTGACGAGCACTCAGCCGACTGCCTTCCTCGGATCCCCCTGCAAGACCAGCCCCTCCACCACCACCGCCCCCTCCAGCGGCTTGCCCTTGGCATCCGTCAGCGGCTTCTTGTCCGTGAACGTGCGGATCACCGGGATTGGATTGGCCTTTTCGTGGGCCGCCATCACCTTCTCCAGCGCCTCGCGCTGCTTCTCGGGCAGTTCCGCCCACTTGCCCCGCCCGCGGCACTTGGGGAACCCGCTGCACCCCAGCCACGGCCCGCGCACGCCGTTCCGCAGATTCATCGGCCTCTCGCACTTCTCGCACTTCAACTCCGTCACCACCGGCGGCGGGCTGGGCGCCACCACATGCCCCTTCTTGTCAACATTCAAGAGCCCATTGCACGGGGCCGTCTTGTCGCCGTACCGCGCACAGCCCAGGAACACGCCGAACCGCCCCGTCCGCCGTGTCATCACGCCCCTGCACACCGGGCAGGCCACGTCCACGAACTCGGCCGTCATGGGGCGGCCTTCGCGATCCACCGGGCACGCGTACTTGCATTCGGGGAACGACGCGCACGACATGAACCGACCGTTCTTGCCGAAGCGATAGCACATGCCCGAGCCACACGTCGGGCACTTGAACTCATCGGGTGCGGGAACGATCTCGGCCTTGGCGTGCTGCAGGTTCTCTTCGGCGGCCTCCAGGCTCTCCTTGAACGGGCCGTAGAAACTCTGGAGCATCTTGATCCAGTCGAGGTGGTCCTCCTCGATCTTATCGAGTTGCAGCTCCATCTCGCGCGTGTACCCGACATTCATGATGCCCGGGAAGGCCTCGATGAGCTTGTCGGTTACGACCTCGCCCAGGTCGGTGGCGTGGAAGGCGCGGGTATCGCGCTGTTCTACATACTTACGATCCTGGATGGTCTGGATGATCGACGCATAGGTTGAAGGCCGCCCGATACCCTCGCTCTCGAGCACCTTGATGAGCGAGGCCTCGCTGAACCGCGACGGCGGGCTGCCGAACTTTTGCTCGACCTCCGCGGCAAAGGCCGCCAGTCCCTGGCCCTCGCGCACCGCCGGCAGCGTGGCGGTGTCGCCACCCGACGGCACGCCGGACGCGCGATAAAAGCCGTCAAAAACCAGCACACGACCGCTGGCCCGGAAGGTAAGAGTTCCCTTCCCCCTTGCGTCGCTCCCCCCATCAATCAGCACCGCCGTCGCATCCCACTCCGCCGGCACCATCTGGCACGCCACGAAACGCTCCCAGATGATCTGGTACAGCCTGAACTGATCGTTGCTCAGCGCGGCCCGCACCCGACTCGGCGGATACGCCAGGCTCGTGGGGCGGATCGCCTCGTGCGCCTCCTGCGCATCCTTGTTCGATGACGTGAAGAAGTTCGGCTTCTCGGGCAGGTACTTGGCCCCGTACTCGCGCTGGATGTAGTCGCGGGCCATCGACAGCGCCTCGCCGCTGATGTGCGTCGAGTCCGTCCTCATGTAGGTGATGAGCCCGACCGGACCCTCGCCCGGAATCTCCACACCCTCGTACAGCTGCTGGGCCGCCCGCATCGTCCGCAGCGCGTTGAACCCCAGGCGGCTCGAACCCGCCTGCTGCAACGTGCTGGTGATGTAGGGCGGGCTGGGCCTGGTTGTCGTCCGCTTGGTCTCGATCGAGCGGATCGCGTAGGCCGTGGCCGGGTCCATCTTGCCCGTGATCGTGCGGACCCACCGCGCCGGACCCCGACCCTTGGTGTCCTCGACCACATTCGTCCTGACATCCCGCAGCCCGCACCGGGCCGCGACCGAGGCCACGTCGCCCGCGATGTCGTACGACGTGCGAGAGGCGAAGGCCTGACCCGCCGCGCCCAGGCGGGCCGCGATTCCTTCCCGCGTCACGTCCTCGGCCTTGCCGATGATCGAATCGACCCGAATCCGAGGCTCGAACTTCTGCCCGTCCACCTCGATCAGTTCCGCCCGGATCGCACCCTTCTCACTCACCCAGACATTCTGGCTCTTGACCGTCGGCGGATTGCCCTTCTCATCCTTGCTGCTGGTAAACGCGGCCCACGCCGGCCCCAGCCGCTGCGCATCGGTCAGGCTCACCGCGAACAGCCCCTCGATCGACCACTCCTCATCGGGCACGAACGCCCGGATCTCCCGCTCGCGTTCCACCACCACCCGCACCGCGACGCTCTGCACCCGCCCCGCCGACAGACCCCGCGCCACTTTCTTCCACAGCAGCGGCGACACCTGATAGCCCACGATGCGGTCGAGAATCCGCCGTGCCTGCTGCGCGTTGACCTTGTCCTCATCAATCGGGTGCGGGTTGCCGAACGCCCGCGTGATCTCGGCCTTCGTGATGGCCGCGAACATCACACGCTTGGCCGCCGACGGCGTGATGCCCAGCTCCTGCGCCAGGTGCCACGCGATCGCCTCGCCCTCCCGGTCGAGGTCGGTCGCGAACCAGATGGTGCCCCCGCCCTCGAGCGAGTCCTTGGCCGCCCGTTTCAGGTCCTTGAGGACGTTCTCCTTGCCCTCCATCACCTGATACGTCGGCGTGAACCGCCGATTCTTCTCCGTCCCCAGATCAACCCCCGGCACCGGGCTCTTGTCGCCCTTGGGCGCCTTGCTCGGCAGGTCCCGGATGTGCCCCACGCTCGCCAGCACGACGTACTTGTCGGCCCCCAGGTACTTGTTGATGGTCTTGGCCTTGGAAGGAGACTCCACGATCACCAGGTCCTTGCCGGTGGCCGTGCCCGCCTTGTAGCCCAGCCCCGACC
>CAZHKB010000314.1:0-3612 GCA_964533405.1 uncultured Phycisphaeraceae bacterium
TCTGTGGGCGCGGCGGGGCCGACGACGGAGCCAGCGGTGCCGGTTTTCTTTTGCATGGTGAAACCCCCGAAGGCCGAGCGCGGCGAGGCGAACCACGCTTCCACTATACTTGAACCGTCCAGTTGCGCCGAGGGCTGAAGGAGCCCGTACAACGCCCCGATCGTCGGGTGCGACAGCCGCCCGGCGTCGGGCAGATACGGGGTGCGAATGTCCACAGCCACGGGAACCCAGGCGAGCGCGTCGGGCGGCGCGCCCCTTGCCAGCGTCCTGCTCAAGCCCGATGACGATGACCCCCGCCTGGCCTACGCCAAGTGGTGCGATGCGCAGTTGCTCACGCCTTCCACGACCGCGCGGGGCGTGTTCATCCGCAACCAGATCGCTCGTCTGAATCGGCGGAACACAGGCACGCTGCCCGAGCTGCGCAAGCTGGCGGCCGAGGCCAACAACGCGCGAGCAGAGCACGGCGATGCATGGGATCAGCCGTTGCGCTCGCTTGCGTCGTCGGTCGAGTATGACCGGGGGTTTGTGGAGTTGGTCCGCATGTCGGCGTCGGCGTTCCGGGATAAGGCAGTCGCAATTCGCAAACTGGCGCCGGTGCGGCATCTTGATCTGACCGGCGTGGTCGAGGCCGGGCCGGGATTCCTGGCGTCGGAGGTGCTCGCGGGCGTGCGATCGCTCTCGATGGATCGGTGTGGCCTGACGGATCGTGAGATCGCCGATTTGGCCGGCTCGCCGCATGTGGGCGAGCTGCGGTGGCTCTCGATCGGTGACAACCTGCTGACGGTCAAGTCGGGCGAGGCGATGGCCAGTTCCAAGAATCTGGGCAAGCTGGTCTATGCCGGGTTCCTGGGCAATCCGTATGACCCGACGAACCGGTACAGCCACGACGGCGAGATCGTGGGCTCGATCTGGCTGCCGATCGAGGGCAAACGACTCGAGGCCAAGCACCGCGGGCCGATCGCGTGGCTGCACTGGGTGGGGCACACGTCGGCGGAGCTGATCCCGGATCGGTTCAGGGTGTGATGGTTGTGGCTCACGTCCACGCGAGGGGCGGGCCGTAGTCAAAGGTCAGGCCCGCGAGGTGGACCTGCCAGCCGGGTGCGACAAAGGTAACCGAGCCTGGCGTGTTGTTGCTATCGACGACCTTGGCGTTTAGGTCGTTGAGGTCGGCGAAGCCGTTTTTCATGCGGCGTGCGGTGATGAGCGCGTCGGAGACCTGGCTGGCCGCGAGCGTCCCCAAGCCCTTGGCGAGCAGGTGCTTGGAGAGCTCGAGCGCGGGCATGGTGTTGATGTTTGTGTTGGGGTGGGCATCATCGAACCAGCCGTTGGCTTCGGCGATGGTGACGCCCGCGTAGATGAAGCCGGGCAGCACGGCCGAGTAAGGCAGCCAGGCAAAGAACTCGTCGGTGGGGCTACCGGCGGTCACGCGGGCGGGTCGGCCCGGATACATGGTGGCGGCCGCGCCCAGCACACGGATGCGGTTGTCAGCCGTCTGCATCCCGACGTGGCGCCCGAAGGCCTCCAGCTCGACCATGGTCTCATCGACCATGGTCTTGGGCACGCCCAGTTCGGCGGCGTTGTCGAAGCCAACGCAGAAGAACACGCGATCGAAGTGAGTGGTGTCGGCGTGGTCGCCGGTTATCTTGGCGTGGGCACCGGAGTACCAGCCCGAATAGGGAAAGCCCTTGGTGGTGATGGCGGTCGAGTTCTCGTCGTAGTCCATCGTGGTGGCGGCGTTGACGGGATCGCCGCTCTTGGCCTCGACCACCGCGCCGTCTTTCGGATTTCCGGTGCCGGTGACTTTCTCGAGCAGAGTGCCGTTGGCGAAGCGCCAGCGCTGGGAGGCGGGGTAGAGCGGGACGTTGAGCTTGGTGGGCAGCAGCTTGGCATCGCGGACGCCCGACTCATCGGGGTTCATGGTCCGGCCCGGATTGCCGATGCTCTTGGCCGTCTTGAGCACCGTGTCGTTTCGCGGGAGGTTGAACGAGCGGTGCAACGATGTGGCGGGTGCTCGGTTTCCGTTGCCGGGCAGGGTGTTGGGATACCAGTCGAGATAGCAGCCGACATCCTCGGCGCGTTCGACCATGTTGAGCCCGATGCCGCCCGCGCCGAAGACGCAGATGCGATCGGTGGGCTTCCAGCGTGTGGAGATGCACAGGGCCTCGGGCCCGGTGACCATCACGCGGTTCTTGGTGCCGTCGTCCCAGTCATAGGGCGGCCTCCAGAGCCGGCTGAGCGCTTCATCGGTCGTGCGCAGCGCCACCTCGTTTTGTGGCCGACCCACGCCGGTGCAGATGTCGATCTTGTGGGCGTAGAGCAGGCTGCACTCGCCCGTGGGGTTGACCAGCACCAGGCGATACGCGGGAAATCCGACCGGATAGTCGAGCGCGAGCAGGCCTTTGAGGGACCCCACCACCAGGCCTTCCTTCTCGAGTTTGTCGAGCAGTTCGGGCTTGATGACCGCTCCGCCGCCGCCGGGCAGTTGCGGCTGGATGATCGGCACCCACGCCGTGTGGGTGGTGATCTTGGCTTGCTTGATCATCGCGTCCATCTGCTCGTGCGTGATGGCGGAGAAGTCCTGGGAGTGCATGCCCGAGCGAATGGTGCGGGCGCCGGGCATGGGCTTTTTGGCGAAGCCGGGGAGGCAGAGCAGGTGCGGGGGCTGGCCCATGCCGTGTGCGTGATAGGTCTCCCAAGGATCGGGCAGGCCCACGAGATGGATCTTGAGCCGTTCGGCTGGCTCCTTGGGATGGGCCAGGCGTGGCGCGGCCGCCGGTGATTGCAGCAGCGTGGCCAGGTTGACCGCGCTGGCGGCGCCGCGCCCAATCACAACATAAAAGCCCTCGGGCGGCTGCGAGGCGACCGTGTTGTTGTAGCTGGCCGACGCCACGCCGGGCGTGCCCAAGCTCGCGGAGACGGTGGTCTTCAGGGTGCTCACGCGGCTCTCCTGCAGGTCGTCGGCCAGACGGGGTACGTGAAGGGTGCTCGTGTCATGGCGGGGTGCTCGTCTGGCCGGACTCTTCCGGCGGGAACTCGCACTGCTCGTCATGCTGGGAACGGATGGCCTCGACGGTTGCCTCGTCGGGCAGTCCGGTGGGTTCCAGATCGAAGGTGATCTGGAAGTTTCGGATCGCGCCGGATGTTTTGGCGTTCATCTCGCCCGTGGCCTCGCCGCAGTCGAACCCCAGGTTGGTCAGGCGTTTCTGAATCCCCGAGATCTCGTCGTGAGGGTCCATGTGGCCGAGAAGGAGCTCGAACTCGCTCTTCTCGGGCCCGATGATGATGGTGCAGGAGCGGGCTTTGGGGGGGACGAACTCGTTGAGCAGGCCCGTGGCATCGGTCGTGCCCTTCCTGACCTGACCCTCAATCTTGATGGTGTAGTCCTGGTTGGCGCGCTCGGTCTGGCCGTTGAACAGCCGCAAAAAGAGGGTGGCGGGGATGCCCTTGCGCCGGAAGGTGTGGCGCTGCGTGGCGGGCTTGCTCACTTCCTTGGGTCGTTTGTCGGGGATGGTGATTGGGTCACCGGGCATGAGGGCGTTCATGTTCTCGCGCCGCTTCTTGAGCTCGGCATTGGCGGGGTCGTCCCAGATGGTCACGGCGAAGTGCCCGTGG
>CAZHKB010000315.1:0-3603 GCA_964533405.1 uncultured Phycisphaeraceae bacterium
AGCGTGCGGGGGAGTGAGGGCGGGGATGCGGGTGAAATCGGTTGTTTCGGGTGGTTAAGGGGTGGCCGACCGCTCGCGCGGTCGGTTCGGTTGAACGAGGCGATTGGCTTCGTTTATTGGGTCGCTTGCGCGGTGTGTTCGACGTTGTTGATCGCTTGCGCGATCGGGTCCACCAGTTCGATCGCTTGCGCGATCGGCTCTATGCCGGGGGGGAAATCAGGCCTCGAAGGAGGGGCCGATGTTGAGGTCGATGTCATTGATGGACTGGATGTCAGCGGGGGATTTCTTGTCGAGGTTGGAGAAGCGGGTGATGAGGGCCGTGTGGTTCTTCTGGACCAGGCCGGCGAGAAGGGCGAACTTATGGGCCAGGATCGCCTTGAGGTCAACGGGTGTTTCCCCGAGGTGGTTCCGCGCGTGTCCGCCGGGGTACATGACCAGGCCCGAGTCGTGTGATTTGGCGGCGCTGTCGGTGATGACGACGGAGGTGGGGATGCCGTCGGGGTACCGGCGGTCGTAGTCGGGGCCGCCGTGGGCGAACTCGATCTTGTCCATGAGTTTGCGGGTGAGTGCGTGCTCGATGGCGCGGGGGGAGTAGTCGTCTGGGGCGAGCATGAGCTCGGTCCAGCCAGCGCGCTTGGACTCGATCGCCTTGCGCAGGAGCGTGGCGACGATGTAGACCATGGAGTGGTCGGCGGACTGGCGCGTGGTGGGCTTGCGTTTGGCGGGGTCGCCGATGATGCCGAAGGCGGGCTCGTAGGCGACGATCCTGATGGACTTGATGGCGTCGGGGGAGGCGAGGAGCGAGGGGGATTTGGAGAGCAGGGTGATGATGGCCTGGAGCGCGCCGGCGGACTGGTGCTCGTAGAGCCCGAGCTTGAAGTGCATGCCCATGACGGTGAAGTCGTCGCCGTGCATGGCCAGGTGCAGGTCGAAGGGGGAGGCGTCTTGCTTGGCGGTGGCGGCCTTGGTCGCTGCGGCCTGCGCTGCGCCGACCTTCTGGAACATCTGGCCCGGGCCCTCGAAGATGCGGAAGATGGCCTCGGGGTTGCGGAAGATGTCTCTTGGGCCAAGGAAGCCGGCCATGGAGCGCTTGACGCACATGATGGCGGCTTCGGTGGAGATGGCGGCCGAGGAGCCTTTGGAGTCGGAGAGTTGCTTGCCGGCGCGGATGGCGCGGAACGGGATGTGGTGGGCGACAAACATGCCGATGGCGGACTCGATCTGCGCGGCGGTGGCGCCGACCATGGCGCCGAAGGTGGCCGCCGAGCCGATCGCGCCGTGGACGACGTGATCGACCTTGTAGGACTTGAGGCTGAAGACCTCGGCCAGGCGGCCGCGGATCTCGTCGAGGCAGACCATGCCGCGCAGGGCGAGGGAGCCGTCGGCGCCGAGCATCTGGGCGGCGGCGATGCAGACGGGGTAGAAGTCGTTGTGGCCGAACTCACCGGCGATGTTGTTGCGGGCGGGGTCATAGCCGAAGTTTGTGCCGTTGGAATCCCACTCGCGGACGGCGGCGGAGTTGGCGAGGATGGCTTTTTCGGCCTTGACGCGGAGTTGCTTGCCGTCGATGAGTGAGCCGAAGAAGGTGGCGCCGTGGTGCCTCGAGTTGCCCAGACCCGGGGCGTGGTTGCCGGGGGGGACGGCGTACTGCATGGCTTCGCGGCGGAGCAGGACGGGGGCGTTGGTGCCGAGCGCGAGTGCGGACAGGCCGCAGAGGGTGGCATCGGTGTGGAAGAGGTTGACGCGGTCGAGGACGGCGGGGGATGGGCGGCCATCGCGGATGAAGTCGATGGCGTACTGGGCGAGGCCGAGGGCCTGGTTGGTGTCGCGCGGGAGCGAGCGGAAGGTGGACATGGATTCCTCCGGAGGGGAGGAAGCATAGACGGATTTGGCCTGATGGGGTGGAGAGGGAGAGTGTGCGCGTTGGGTTGATCGGCACCGAGTAACGCCTCAGAGCAGGCGTGACTCGGTGGCACGGCTCAGCGGTTGTCGTTGGCTTCGTGCTCGGAGTATTCCCAGGCGGCGGAGGCTTGGCCCCAGTCGTGGTCGGCGGGGGTGGAGTCGTCGGCGGGTTCTGGGGGAAGCGGTTCGCCCCATTCCTCGGTGGGTTGGTCTTCGTGTTCAGCGGCGGCGTCGGCGCGGGATCTGGCGGAGGTGACGTGCAGGACGGGGAAGGAGGCCATGACGGTGCCGAAGACCAGTTTGAGGGCGTAGAGGACGAAGATGGAGAAGAACATGGCCATGGTGGTCTGGAGGAGGAAGAGGGGCGTGTCGCCGCGGCTCATGGCGATCATCTGGCCGAGGGCGGAGCCCATGACGACGACGAAGTAGGGGTTGTCGGCGCGGAGTTGGAGGAGGCGGTCGGCGATTCCGAAGATGAAGCCGAGGAAGACGGCGTAGTAGATGATGCCGATCCAGCCGGCCTCGGCCCAGCCGTGGCCGATGATGCCCGGGCCGAGGTTGGCTTGGATGTTCATCTGCCGGCTGATTTCGAGGCCCAGGGCTTCGGGCTTGTCGGGCCAGAGGTTTCGGGGGATGGGGTTGGTGACGAACCAGTAGAGGCCGTGAAATGGACGCTGCTGATAGACCTCGCCGTAGGAGTCCATGATCCACATGGAGTTTGTGGCGGCGTCCTGGTAGAAGAGATCGCGGCCGAGGGTGTCGCGGGAGAGGTCGGCGGAGGTGGCGGATTCAACCAGGGCGCGGGAGAGTTCGCCGACGGACTTTGTGGAGGTGCGGAGCGAGGCGCGGACGCCGGAGTATCCGACGAGCAGGACGAAGCCCAGGAAGAGCAGGACGCCGGCCTTTGGGGCCCAGGAGCGGATGGTCTGGTTGCGGAGCGAGGTGTAGTACCAGACCCAGGGGATGACCATCATGACGCCCAGGAGCGAGCGTCGCCCGGATTCTCCAGCGATGGAGGCGATGAGGCAGATGCCGAGGGTGCCGAAGAAGACGACCCAGGAGATGGGGTTGAACTTCTGGGTGAGGAGCCAGTAGGTGGCCAGGCCGCAGGCGGTGGCGCACATTCCGCCGCGGAAGAAGGCGGCGAGCGCGGCGGTGAAAGACTCGCCGGAGGCGGGGAAGGCGAGGGAGGCCACAACGACGCCGAGAGAGGCCACGAGGCTGATGAGCGCGCCGGGGGTGGTCTTGGGGAGTTCGACCTTTGGGAACCACTTGTCGGCGAAGCGGAACTTGCCGCCGAGGTTGAAGAAAGCGAGGAAGAGGATGAGGAAGGCGACGGCGGCGACAGCCATCATGCCCTTGGCGTTCTCGGAGGCGACGTGCATCTCGGAGCCGATGGAATAGATGACGGTGAAGATGAGGCCGGTGCCGAAGAAGACGACGTATCCGGCGAGGAAGAGGTATTTCCAGGAGAGGGGGTCGTGCTTGCGGAGGTAGATATCGCGCGCGAAGACGGTGCCGACGATGACGACGACGAGGAAGCCAGAGAGGTAGAGCAGGCCGTCCATCCGGGCACCTTGGGTTGGTGGGAGTGGCTCGCGCGGCGTTCGGGCACGGGCACGACCGCCGGGAGGACCACCAACCGCGATCCGACCATGGTTGTACGCCCCGGAACGCGGGTGGTGCGGGCCGGGGGAGGGA
>CAZHKB010000316.1:0-3598 GCA_964533405.1 uncultured Phycisphaeraceae bacterium
ACCCACGATGCGCCGTGGTTTGGCCGCACGCGTCGCTCAGGTACACTGGCACGACCGTGCTCGCGCACAACGTTGTCGCCGTGGTTTGGCCGCACGCGTCGCTCAGGTACACTAAATCCCAGCATCGAATCTGGCGCGCGTTCGCCGTGGTTTGGCCGCACGCGTCGCTCAGGTACACTCCCACCTCGGAAGAGGGGTACTCGCTGGCGCCGTGGTTTGGCCGCACGCGTCGCTCAGGTACACTGTGGACATCTCCTGCGGGGTGGACATCTCCGCCGTGGTTTGGCCGCACGCGTCGCTCAGGTACACTCCGTCCGGCCTAACCCCTGCCTTGGTGTGCCGTGGTTTGGCCGCACGCGTCGCTCAGGTACACTAGAACCCGCGTAAACCGCTGCGGTGCCTGCGGTTTAGGCGTGGTTTCAAGGTCAAAAAAGCATGAACTGACGTGCCGGTTCTTCTGCGGGGGTGCGTTTTCTCCCGTACCAGACCTCCATCCGCCCGAACTGGTGGTCGGTGACTGCCATGAGTCGCACCTGTCCTTTAGGAGGGAGTACGGCCCGGACATCGGTGCGGATTGCGCCGGCGGATTCTTCGGACGAACAATACCGGGCATAAACCGAGAACTGGAGCATCGAGAAGCCGCGTTTGAGGAGTTGCTTGCGGAACTGGGAGTACCGCTTGCGATCGGCCTTGGTAGCGACCGGGAGGTCGAACATGGCGAAGAGCCACACGGCGCGGTACCCCGAAAGTGCTGGTCCAAGGCGATGCATCGCACACCCCGCGGCCGCTGGCCGCGAGTGAGCATTCGGCTCGGGGTGGGGCACACTTGACTCGTCAGCGGCACTATCTCACTCGCAGTCAGACTCGCGTGAGGCCGACCGGAAAATCGAGGCGGTCGCCCTCACCGGCAAAGACCTTAGTCATGCTGATGGCGGTGCGGCTAATGCAATCAAAGACGGTGCGGTGCTCTGGATTATCCACATTTTGTCCACAATCGAGTCGAGAAATCAAGACTTCAACCAGCGCCTGTTTGGCGGGTGCCTCAAGCGGGCAGTCCCGCCCGTGGGCGCTCAGAAGCTCAAGAACTACATCATCGACAAGCGGGCGATAGGGCTCCATGAGGTCGTCGGCGAGGCAGAACGCATTGTTGCGCCCGTGGTGGTGAAGGCCGAGAGAGGGGTGGAGCCCGGCGGCGCAGACGGCGCGTGCGACGGCGGAGCGGAGGACGCCGTAGCCGTAGTTGAGGAGGCGGTTCTGGTCGTCGGCCTCGAAACGGCGACGGAAGGTGGGGTCGTCGAAGAGCAGGGGCCAGTAGCGGACGGCGGCCTGGGCCTCGAGGTTGTCGGGATCGCCGGAGCGCACGCGGCCGGCCAGCGCACGCAGGCCGGCATCGCCGGTGCGGCGGAGTTCGAGGATGGTCGCCTGGGCGCGGATCTTCTCGCGGACAACCTGCTGCCAGAGGCGCTTCTTCGTCGGGAGCGACGCGGCGACCTGGGCGGCCATGCGCTGGGTCTGGAGAGTTTGGCCCTGAATGGGAAGCATCATGCCGCAGGGCATGCGGCGGGCGTCGCAGACCAGAACGGTGCCGCCAGCCTCCATCATGCCGGAGAAAACGGTCTGGGTTGCGGTGACCTGGCCGTTGGTCAGAATGAGCACGGCGATCTCGGCCAGGGGAACAGAGGCTTCGGGGCCGTCGTCGGGGCGGATGATGAGCTGGGCGTTGCGGACGGAGAGCCGGGCCGCGCCGGTGGACAGGTCGATGACGCGTTCACCCGCCGGCATTGCGGATCTCTCCGAGGTAGGTGATGTGGACTTTGCGGAAGCTGCGTTCCGACAACGCCGAACCACCCAGTCGAATCCGGTCCTTCCCTCGCTCGCCCGTAGTCCGGGCGTCGCTGTGGAAGGAGACTTCAATGTCGCGCTGCGACACACTCAGGACTCGGCAGAGTCGCTCGCTGCCATCCTTCGATCGAACCATCACGAACTCGTTGGCCGCGAGCGAGAATGCAAAGGTCGCCCGTTCCGTGTCTCGTTGATCAACCACCGGCTCACGGCGCACGACGCGGCGGTAGACCTCTTGCAACAAGATCGGGGTGTCCTCCCACTTCTCGTTGCCCTTCTCGTCCTTGACGGCGGAGATGACGGTGTGGTGGTTTGATCCCGGCGTCGAGAGGACGCGGCGTTCGCGGCCCTTGCCGCCCACCTTGCGGGGCGTCTTGGAGATAAAGACACGGGCCTTGCGGATCGGGACGATCTTCCCGTCGCCTCGGGGCATGGCGGGCAAGTTGGCGTCACCTTTGAAGGCCTTGCGAGGGTCATTTTCGCCAAGTTCGGCGAGTTTAGCGACAACGGCGCCGCGGACGGCGCTATCGACGATCTCGTTGACCTGCTTGTCGGTGAGCGAGGATAGAGGGCGTCGGACGCGAGGCTTGGACTCGGCCTTCCCCTTGGGCAGGTCGCGGGAGTAGAACGTGTCGCCGTGGAGTTGGCCGCTGGCGGCGCGGCTCTGGCGGTGGGAAACGTTGATGGCGTCAACGGCGTGGCGGACCTGGGCAACAAAGTCGTCGCGAGAGGCGCCCCACGGCGGATCGACCTGGGCGAACATGCGGCGTCCGGCGTCGGCGGCCTGCTCCGCAGCGCGCTGGAGTTTTTGGACAGTGCCCTGGTCGGTGAGCGCGACGACGAGTGCATCGATCGCGTGGTGGCGGTGGTCGGTGCGGTCTTTCTTGTCGAGGATCTCCTGTGGCCTGCCGAGAACGGCGGAGAGGCCCCATTCGCGGCGGAGGTGGGCGGTGAGGCCGCCGGTGGTGACGACGACCCCCTGCTTCTGGCCCTCGATGCCGCGCCCGCCGTACAACTCGCTGAGGTACTCGCCAGCCAGTCGAGAGAGGTAGCGGGTCTCGACGAGGTGGCGAGCGGAGAAGCCGTCGGGCAGTTCCTCAGCCGTGAAGCGCTTGAGTTTCTCACGGATGGTGCGGTCATCGCCCTTGAAATGCTCGACGCGCTGGAGGATCGCATCCCAGGCGGGGGTGCCGTAGTAGGCCTGGTGCGGCGTGCGGTTCCTCTTGCCGTTGCGATTCTCCTCGTGGTAGCAGAGCGTCTTGTTGGAGAAGGAGTTGTCGAGGCTGACGGAGTAGGGCCAGATGTGTTCGACATCGAACTGCGGGTGCTCGCCGAGAAGAGATCGCATGTCAATATCACGGCCTGTGTACGGGCACTTCCATCCGCACTCGTCAGCGAGGAGGACTTTCTCGATGTCGTAGCCCTTGGGGTTTGAGAGGCCCGCCTGCGTGGCGATGCGGTCCGCAGCCTTTGCTCGCTCTGCCTCGCGCTTCCGATTCTCCTCCCAGGCCTCCTGCCGCTTCTTGCGGCCCTTCTTGACATCGCGGGCGAGCTCGACATGGATGCGTTCGGGCTTGCCGTGCGTCCGGATGATGGCGTTGACCAGCTTGCGGACCTCGGTCAGGGCGCGTTCGACGGTGGGGTTGGCCAGGTCAGGAACGGCGGCGCGAACGGGGCGCAGGGTATCGAGGGCGGGCTTGACTAGGAAGCGGTGGGGGAACTCCTCTTTGCGGGCTGTGGCGTAGGAAGTGCCCTC
>CAZHKB010000317.1:0-3584 GCA_964533405.1 uncultured Phycisphaeraceae bacterium
GAGGGAGGCGGGGAAGGAGGGGAGGGGGGAGGAAGGGGCCGGAGTAGAGATGCGAAGAGGTCTTTGGAATGGCCGCTCGGGGCCGCGGCCACGGGACCCGGCGGTGGACATGGGACGCCTCACGGTGGGAACACTCGCCAAGTGTATGGGGGAGCTCCCGGGTTGTAATCGGCTACTTCTGCTGGTCGTCGATGATCTTCTTGAGTTCGTCGGGCATGGGCTTGATGGATTCGCGGCGGAGGGACATGGTGGCGTCGGGGTTCTTGCGGACGATGGTGTTGTGGTTGGCGAAGTCTTTGGACTTGTCGGGGTGGTCTTCGCGGAAGTGGCCGCCGCGGGATTCGCGGCGGTCGAGGGCGGACCGGGTGAGGGCCTCGGAGACGACCATGAGGTTTGGCAGGTCGAGGCAGGTGTGCCAGCCGGGGTTGTACTCACGGTTGCCGTCGATGCCGACGGAGGCGGCGCGGGCCTTGAGTTTGGCGAGGCCATCGAGTGCGGCGGCCATGTCGGGCTCGTTGCGGACGATGCCGACGTTGGCGTGCATGAGTTCCTGGAGGTCGCGCTGGACCTGGTAGGGGTTTTCACCGGTGGAGCGGTCGAAGGGGGAGAGATCGGCCTTGGCGCACCGGTCGATCTGGGACTGGTCGAGGGTGGCGGGGGGTTTGTTGGCTTTGGCGAAGTGGGCGGCATGTTCTCCGGCGAGTTTGCCGAAGACGAGGAGGTCGGAGAGGGAGTTGCCGCCCAGGCGATTGGCGCCGTGGAGGCCGGCGGCGACTTCGCCAGCGGCGAAGAGGCCTGGGACGGTGGACATCTGGGTGCGGCCATCGACGCGGACGCCGCCCATGACGTAGTGGGTGGTGGGGCCAACTTCCATGGGTGTGGTGGTGATGTCGACGTTGGCGAGTTGCTTGAACTGGTGGTACATGGACGGGAGTTTCTTCTTGATGTGCTCCTGGGCGCTCGGGAGTTTCTCTTTGATCCAGGCGATGTCGAGGAAGACGCCGCCGTGGGGCGAGCCGCGGCCCGCCTTGACCTCTCGGACGATGCAGCGTGCGACGTGGTCGCGAGTGAGGAGTTCGGGTGGGCGGTTGGCCTCCCTGTCTCCGGTGACGTAGCGCCAGCCTTCTTCGGCGTCCTTGGCGACCTGGTTCTTGTAGAGGTCGGGGACGTCGTTGAACATGAAGCGTTCGCCCTTGTTGTTGAGCAGGCGGCCGCCCTCGCCGCGGACGCCCTCGGTGACGAGGATGCCGCGGACGGAGGGGGGCCAGACCATCCCGGTGGGGTGGAACTGGACGAACTCCATGTCCATGAGGTCGGCGCCGGCGTTGTAGGCCAGGGCGTGTCCGTCGCCGGTGTATTCCCAGGAGTTTGAGGAGATCTTGAAGGCGCGTCCGATGCCGCCGGTGGCGAGGACGACGGCGCCGGCCTTGAAGACGCGGAAGCGTCCGAGTTCGCGGTCGTATCCGAAGCAACCGACGACGCGGGCGTTGGGGCCTTGGGCGTCCTGGAGCAGGTCGGTGACGGTGTGCTCCATGTAGACGTCGATGCCTTGGTGGATGCCGTGGTCCTGGAGGGTTCGGATCATCTCGAGGCCGGTGCGATCGCCGACGTGTGCGAGGCGTGGGAAGCGGTGGCCGCCGAAGTTTCGCTGGAGGATTTTGCCGTCCTTGGTTCGGTCGAAGACAGCGCCCCAGGCTTCGAGCTCCTTGACACGGGCCGGGGCTTCTTTGGCGTGGATTTCGGCCATGACCCAGTTGTTGAGGTATTGCCCGCCGCGCATGGTGTCGGCGAAGTGGACCATCCAGTTGTCTCGTTCGTCGACGTTTCCGATGGCGGCGGCCATTCCGCCCTCGGCCATGACGGTGTGGGCTTTCCCGAGGAGGGACTTGCAGATAAGGGCGACCGAGGCGCCCTGTGCGGAGGCCTCAATGGCGGCGCGGAGGCCTGCGCCGCCGGCGCCGATGACGATGACATCGTGCGAATGGATCTGGAAGTCGGACACGCTTGGAGCTCCGAAGAAGGGATTCACCGCAGAGGCGCAGAGTGCGCAGAGGGAAGCGAGGAATGGCTGGAGGGGGTTGTGGGCGCGGGCTTGGGAGTCAAGACTCGACGGTCGAGGCTCTTTCTCAGAACCTGCTCGTTGAAGTTGGTCAGCAGGCCGCGCACGATGCCGGAGAGGCGGAGGTAGGTGATCAGGTGGGCGAGATCGATGTCCTTGACGGCCTCGACACTCTTGATTTCCACGAGGACTTGGCGATCGACAACTGGATCGAGGCGGTGGCCGCCGTCGAGTTGGATGGCGTCGTAGGCGACCGGGAGTGGAACCTCGCGTTGGACGTCGTGGCCGCGCTTGGCCGGCTCTTGGCAAAGACACGCTTGGAAGGCGGACTCGAGGAGGCCAAGGCCGAGCGCGCGATGGACGGCGCTGGCCGCGCCGATCACGACCCCGGTCAGCGGGTGGTCCATGTGATCGAGTTCCGCGGTCCTGTGGCCCATCGCCTTCCTCTGCGTTGTCTGCGCCTGTGCGGCGCGTCCCGTTTTCAGATGATCCGGAAGTCCGTGAGATACCCCATCGACACCATGCGCACATAGAAGTCGGTGAAGCCGACCCAGAACAGGCTGATCCAGGCGAAGAGCATGTGGCGCTTGTTGAGGCACGTCACGCAGTCGTAGGCCATTTTCTGGACTGGGCGGCCCGAGAGGCGGTCGCGGATGCCGCCGATGAGGTGGCGGAGGGAGTGGCAGCCCAAGGTGTACGCGCCCAGCAAGATGGGGTTGAGGGTGAGGACCAGGGAGCCGACACCAATGCCGAACCCGCCCTTGTGGGTCTGGGGGTCGGTGAACCAGTAGGAGATGATCGCGTCGTAGGAGAGCACGAAGGTGATGGCGATGGCGAGGTAGAGGAAGTAGCGGTGGATGTTCTGGAAGATGAGCGGGAACTTGAACTCGCCGCGGTACTTTTTGCCGCGGAACTTGGGCTCGCCGACGGTGCAGGAGATGGGGTCGGCCCAGAAGGCCTTGTAGTAGGCTCCGCGGTAGTAGTAGCAGGTGAATCGGAAGCCGCCGGGGGCCCAGAGGATGAGGAAGGCGGGGGTGAGGGGAAGGAAGAGGATGGCTTTGGGCATCCACGTGGGCCACTGGCCGAACCAGGCGTGACCGGAGGGGGCGTAGGCCTCACCCTGGCCGAGTTTCCATGAGTCGAAGATGGTGGGCGAGTACATGGGTGAGAGGTAGTGGGTGCCCTGGACGAAGTAGTGCTCGCCCTGGAGGGCGGCCCAGGTGGAATAAACGATGAAGGAGGAGAAGCCGAGGAAGACGAGAAGTGGGGTGAGCCACCACCGGTCCTTGCGCTGGGTTTTGCCGAGCGCCTGGACCTGGGGAAGGGGCATGTCAACCTGGGCCATCGAGAATCCTCCAGCCGGTCGGGGATTCGATCGTACTGCCCAACTGGATGAAGGACCACCCGGGGGAGAGTTGCCGAGGTGTGAGGTGTGGAGAGGCCCAGGGCACGGAGCGTGGGCGCGGGCGCTGATGGGTCGCGTCGGCGAGATGCACGGGGCGGGGCAAATCGGGGCGGGGCGGGT
>CAZHKB010000318.1:0-3578 GCA_964533405.1 uncultured Phycisphaeraceae bacterium
GGATTTTGTCGGCGGGGGTGGACGGGATCAAGGTGGCGGAGGCGGTGGCGTGGAGCGTGCTTGCGGGGAGTTGAGGCGAGTCTGGAGTTGGCGTGCGATTCAGGTTGCGGGGGCGGAGGTGCCGCTGGACCAGCGAAGCGCAGTCTGCTTCACCCGCCCATCGTCTGACACGACCCCCCGCCTCCATCGGCGCGGTGATCTGCACTGCATCCCCCTGCCCGACGACGCGATACGCCCCCATCGCAGCATCCGCGGCCCGCTCCGGCACCGCACAGAGCGAACCGGGAGGGATGGCGCGCCGGCGGGTTCCGCGCTCTCTGGGGGTGTGGGGTGGGGGGCTCTCCGGATTGCACAAAGAAACTGGGCTCGCAGACCCCGTCCGTCAACTTTGCAAAGCCTCGTTGACACCTGGCCCGCACGCGGGGGAGGAGGAGTGTGGCGCACACATGCCCGTCAGCGTGCTTCTCTGGATTTCGGTGGGTCGAGATGGGGAATGGGGGGATCAGGGAGTTTCGGGTGGAGGCGGCGGGAGTGTGTCGCGCCAGTGCTGCGCCTGGGCGGCGTGGCCTTGGTCCGGCTGGGCGAGTTCCCAGGCTTCGTAGAGGGCGATGAGGTCATTGACGCAGGTGGTGTGCTGGGCCGCGGAGACGCCTTGGGCGGAGCCCAGGACGCGCTCGGCTTCGAGGAACTCGGTCTGGGCGTCGGGGAAGCGTTGGAGGTCGAGGAGGGTGCTGGCGAGTCGGTGGCGGATGGTGGCGGTGGTGGCGTGGTCCTTGCCGAGGATGCGTTGCATGTTGTCGGCGGCTTCGCGAAGGAAGGGCTCGGCTTGGTCGAAGCGCTGCTGGCGGCGGCGGAGCAAGCCCATGTTTGCGACGGCGTTGTAGGTGAAGGGGTGGTCGGGGCCCCAGGCGCGGCGGGCGGCGTCGAGGGCGGGGACGAACAGAGCCTCGGCCTGCTCGAGCTTGTCGAGGGCGAGCAGGGTGCGTCCGAGGGAACTCTGGGCGGTGAGCGTAGCGGGGTGCTCGGGACCCGAGACGCGGCGGCGGATTTCGAGGGCTTCGGTGAGGATGGGCTCGGCGACCTCGTATCGGCGCTGGTTGATAAGGAGGACGCCGTAGTTGTTGATGCTGGTGAGGGTTTGCGGGTGTTCTGGCCCGCTGACGCGCCGGGCGGTGTCGATGATTTCGCGGTAGAGGGCGTCGGACTCCTCGAACCTGTTCATCAGGGCGAGGTGGCGTGCCATGCCGCCCATGGCGTCGAGGGTGCGGTCGTGGTCGTTGCCGAGGATTCGTCGGCGTGCGGAGAGTACGCGCTGGTAGAGGGGCTCGGCCTCGGCGAGGCTTCCGGCGTTTCGGAGGGCGTTGGCTAGGCCCAGGACGCTATCGAGGGTTTGGGGGTGGGAGGGGCCTTGGACGCGCTCCCGAGCGGCGAGGGTGGCGCGGTGGATGGCCTGGGCGTCGGCGTGTCGTCCGAGGGAGTCGAGCTGGATGGCGACGTTGCCTGCGCAGGCGAGGGTGGTGGGGTGGTCGTCGCCCAGCAGTCGGCGGTTGGCCTCCCAGGCGCGGCGGTAGTGGGCTTCGGCCTCCTGGCTTCGTCCCAGTCCGTCGAGGAGGCCGCCCATGTTGTTGGTCCAGATGATGACGTCCTTGTCGCCGGGGCCCAGGGTGCGGGTTCCGGTTTCGTAGGTTTCGCGCCAGAGCGGTTCGGCCTCGGCCAGTTTGCCCTGCATGACAAGGCTGTAGCCCAGGCCGTTGATGACGGCGAGGGTCTGGCGGTGCTCGCGGCCTTGGACGCGGACTCCGCGTTCGACGGCCTCTCGGTAGAGGGCCTCGGCCTGGGCGTGCTGGCTCCTGAGGATGTAGAAGTAGGCGGAGTCGGCGAGGCTTTCGAGCGTATCGGGGTGGTCGGGGTCCAAGATGCGTCGGCGGGAGTCGAGGGCTTCCTGGAAGCAGGGGATGACCTCGTCGTAGCGGCCCAGGGACTGAAGGATCCGGCCCATGTTGCGGAGGCTGGTGAGGGTGTCGGGGTGGTCGGCGCCGAGGGCGGCACGGCGGAGGGTGAGGGCCTGGGTGATGGGGGCGAGGGCGCGGTCGGACATTCCGAGCGTGTCCAGGGTGAGTGCGAGGGTGTCGAAGAGTCGTGCGCGGACGAGGGGCTGTTGGGCGAACTGTGTGTCGATGGCGGCGAGCGTGCGGTCGAAGATGTTGGCCGAGAGGGTGTCCAGGGCGATGTTGGTGAAGTTGATGTGGTCGAGGGAGTCGGAGAGCGTGGGGCGGGCGTCTTCTAGGGTTGCGGAGAGGATGGAATCGCGGAGTCGGATGCCCATGAGGGAGGGGTCGAGGTCGGTGAGCTGGGCGGACTGGAACTCGGCGACCTGGGTGAGTTGGGCGGCGCGCTGGGCGGTCTGGGCCTCGGCCTCGACGGCGCGGTCGCGTTGGTGGTCGGCGATGCGGCGTTGCTCGGCTTCGGCGGTCTGGGCGAGGACGGCGGCGTCTCGCTGCTGGCGGGCGATGCTGGCCTGCCACGCGAAGGCGATGGCGCCGATGAGCAGGGCGAGTGCGACGGCGGCGGTGGCGACGACGACGCCCTTGTTGCGGCGGACGAACTTTCGGGCGCGGTAGGCGGCGCTGGGCGGGGCGGCGAGGATGGCTTGCCCGTCGAGGTAGCGGTGGATGTCCGCGGCGAGGTTGCTGGCGGAGTCGTAGCGGCGGGTGCGATCTTTGTCCATCGCCTTCATGACGATCCAGTCGAGTTCGCCTCGGACGATGGAGCCGAGGCGTCGTGGTTCGAGGCTGCGGCTGGCGGCGGCGGTGGCGAGCGTGCTTGCGGACTGCAGGACGCGGGTCGAGGGCTTGGGGGGGTCGACCTCGCGGATCATGCGCTGGATCTCGGCGTAGGCGGCCGAGCGGAGGGAGTGGGAGTCGAAGGGGGTCTGGCCTGTGAGGAGTTCGTAGAGCAGGACGCCCAGGGAGTAGACGTCGGTGCGTGTGTCGATGTCGAGTGAGCCTTCGGCCTGCTCGGGGCTCATGTACTCCGGGGTGCCGATGATCTGGCGGTGCTCGGTGAAGAGGGTGCGTTCGGTGAGACGGGCGCTGGTGGCCTTGGCGACGCCGAAGTCGATGACCTTGGCGACGGGGGCGGAGTCTTGTGCGGAGACGAGGATGTTGGAGGGCTTGATGTCGCGGTGGATGATGCCCTTCTGGTGTGCGTGCTGGACGGCGGCGCAGACCTGTTCGAAGAGCTCGAGTCGCTGGCGGATGGGGAGGCGGTAGCGGTCGCAGTACTGGGTGATGGGGTCGCCCTTGACCAGTTCCATGACGAAGAAGGGGCGGCCGGTGGAGGTGGCGCCGGCGTCGAGGACGCGGGCGATGTTGGGATGCTCCATGAGGGCCAGGGCCTGGCGCTCCGCTTCGAAGCGGGCGATGACCTGGCGGGTGTCCATGCCGAGTTTGATGATTTTGAGAGCGACGCGGCGCTGGACGGGCTGGTGCTGCTCGGCGAGGAAGACCGAGCCGAAGCCGCCCTCGCCCAGGAGCTGCAGGAGGGTGTAGTCGCCGATGCGCGTGCCGGGGCCCTCG
>CAZHKB010000319.1:0-3563 GCA_964533405.1 uncultured Phycisphaeraceae bacterium
ATCCCAGGCTGAAAAGGCAGCAACTGATACGCCGGCCTCTCCAGCCCGCCCTCCGGGAAAATCCCGATCACCCCCCCGCCCCGCAAATGCCGGATCGCCTCCCGCGCGCCGATCGAGTCCCGGCTCGTCCGCGACACGAAGATCACCCGCAACCACTGCCACATCCACTCCAGTTGCCCAAGCCGCATGTCCTCGGCCATGATCCACCGAACATGAAACGGCACCGCCGCCTGGATCAAAACCGGGTCTATCCCCGCCGTGTGATTGGCGATCACGATCAGCGGCCCCGGCGGCTGTTGCCCCGGCTTCAGGCGCGGGATCGCCGCCCGCCCCTGCACCCGCAGCCCATGCACCACGCGCACATATGCCCGTCCCAAGGCAAAAAACACCCCGCCCGGCGCATCATCCCGCAGCGGCGAGCGCATGAGCCACCGGGCGATGAACGCCCAGGCGACCAACCCCAGAATCCCAAAAATCAGCCAAATTGCCATGCCGGGGCAATGTTAGCGAGCACAAAGGTTTTTTTCTCTCGTTTGGATACTGAAAGGATGTCGATTGCTGGCGTACGATGATGGCATGGAACGTCGCACGCCCGCGAAATCCAGGCGTCATGTCCACAACCCCAGGTCCGGCGCCAAACCCGTGATTCTCGCGATCCTGGAGGAATCGGGCGGTTTCTGGACTGCCGAGACACGCCTCCACAAGGCCTTCCATGTGGCCCACCTGCTCCATTGGGAGCATAACGCTGGCGCGCTGACCACCCACCCGATCGTCCGAATGCCCCACGGGCCCGGAATCGACCAAAGTGCCCTGCTGCTCAGTGAGCTCGAAGTCGCCAAGCACATCATCGTCACGAGCCGGCCGGTCGGCCCCTATCGCGAGAGCGTCTATCGACTCCCCATCGGCGTCAAAAGCAACGCCTCGGACGACGAGAGGTCGGCGGTCCGACGCGCGATCGTGTGGGTTGGCGACAAGTCCGCGACCGCGCTCAGCGCCATCACCCATGAGCACAGCCGAACTTGGCAGACCACCACCGATGGTGAGCGTCTGGATATCGACCTCGATCTGATGACCGACGACGAATACGAGCGGAACCGCCAGCGGCTTCAGAGCGCCGGGGAGGTGGTGCGTGGCATCTTCGAGTCAATCGTCGCCCGATCGCCTCGCCAAGGAAGTCGCTCAGCTGGTGCTCCAGCCGGCACGCGAGGACGAGACCTCAAGCGCCGAGCTTCGTGACCGTGTGGGTGCTTTCGTGAAGTTCGACCGCCCGGAAACCGGCGACCCGGTCGAGATGGGCGTTCTCGCGTTCCTCGCCGACCACCAGCGCCGCCCGCGCCAACAGGAACTTCCGAGACTGCTGACCGTCTTGCGAGCCGTGCCTCTTGATGAACGGGCGATCGTCGAGGGGTTCAATCGCCCATTCGACAGACGGAGTTGAGAGATGTCCGACCTCTGGGCACGTCAACGCGAGGACGCCGTCGGGGCCGTCCGCCCCCTGGCTGTCCGTATGCGCCCGCGCACCCTCGACGACGTCGCCGGTCAGCAGCACATCCTCGGCCCCGGCAAGCTCCTCCGCCGCATGTTGCTCGCCGACGCCATCACCAGCATCATCCTCCACGGCCCGCCCGGCACCGGCAAGACCAGCCTCGCCGAAGTCATCGCGGGCGTCACCCGCCGCCACTTCGAGCGCGAGAACGCCTCCAGCGTCGGCGTCGCCCGCATCCGCGAGGTCTGCAAGGACGCCGAGCGACGCCTGGGCGAACGCAAACAGCGCACCATCCTCTTCTTGGACGAGATCCACCGCTTCAGCCGCAGCCAGCAGGATGTGCTCCTGGGCGATGTCGAGCGCGGCCTCATCACCCTCATCGGCGCCACCACTGAGAACCCGCTCTTTGCCTGCAACTCCGCACTGGTCAGCCGCAGCACGCTCTTTCGGCTCGAACCGCTCACAGAAGGCGAGATCATCGAGGTGCTCAAACGCGCCATCGCAGACCCCGAGCGCGGCTACGGCAAACTCAACCTCCAGGTCGACGACGACGCCCTCCAGGTCTGGGCGATCAAGTGCGACGGCGACGCCCGCCGCGCCCTCACCGCCCTGGAAGTCGCCGTCCTCAGTTCCCCACAAGCCCCCACTGGAGGCTCGCATGGGCGTGTGGGATTGGGTGACGCATGTGATCCTGCAGTTCGCTCCCCGTCTAGGGCGGGCAGCGGGCAGCAGGACGGCGTCAATGGCGGCGGCCCTCACGCCGAGGAAGCAGCCACGCCGCAGATCGTGATCGACCGCTCCGCCGCCCAAGACTCCATCCAGCAGAAGGCCGCTGTCTACGACCAGACAGGCGATGAGCACTACGACTCGGCCTCCGCCCTCATCAAGAGCCTGCGCGGCAGCGACCCCGACGCGGCCATCTACTGGATCGCCCGGATGCTCGAGGGCGGCGAGGAACCCCGTTTCATCGCACGCCGTATGGCGATCCTGGCCAGCGAGGACGTCGGCAACGCCGACCCCCGCGCCATCATGGTCGCCCATGCGACCTGGGAACTCGTCGACCGCATCGGCATGCCCGAGGCCCGCATCACCCTGGCCCAGTGCGCCACCTACCTCGCCCTGGCCCCCAAGAGCAACGCGAGCTACCTCGCCATCGACGCCGCCATCGCCGATGTCCGCGAGGGCCGGACTCTCCCAGTGCCGCTCTACTTGCGAGACAAGAACTCGTCGCCCATCTCCACGCAGGCCGGAACAAACGGCCGCGCTGTCAAGATGCGCGACCGCCCAGGCGAGAAGTACAAATACAGCCACGACGCCCAAGCCGGTTTCACCGGCCAGTCCTACCTCGGCGTCGAGAAACGCTACTACGAACCCACCGACAACGGCCTTGAAGCCACCCTCAAAGCCCGCCTCGAAGAAATCCGCCAACTCCGCGAGCGCGATCCATAGCGCCCGCCCCCCCTCAACAGAGCCGACCGCGCGAGCGGTCGCGCAACCGCAAGGCGTATGCACGTCTACGCACTCGCCACCCGCGTCCGTCCGCGTGCGACCAACCCCCAACAACCTCTGCCGCGTCCACCCTCCGCCCCCCATCGACGCCCTTTGCGCACAAAGCTGCGCGCGCACGTCTGTGCGGGCAAAAACAAAGAAATTCCACGCGGCAAAACAAACACCAAAGCCACCTTTCCGCAAAATCATGGATCACCGGCGCGCGCGCAAATCCGTCAACGGCGGGTAATACGGAGGGCCAACTTTTCCGCCCACCCCGCACGCCGCCGCCCATGCCACTCCCCCAAATGCCATCCCCGCTCCACGCCCAAGACGCCCTCCACGCCCTCGCCATCCACGCGCGCCACGTCCTGCTCACCCACCTGCTCGACCTTGTGGCCGGCGAGATGCACCCCGACAACCAGCGCCGGCTCCTCACGCTCCTCCTCCGCGCCACCTCCAGCCCCATCCTGGCCGCCCGCCCCTCGTCGCCGTCCCGAGCGTCGGCCGCCATCTCGTCCGCACGCACAAACCGCCCGCCCCGGACGGTGAGGAGAATGGGATAGAGAAGGCAGACGCCCAGAGCCAG
>CAZHKB010000320.1:0-3527 GCA_964533405.1 uncultured Phycisphaeraceae bacterium
TCTTCTATTACCTCTCGCAGTTCGTGGCGGGCAACCTGGCGGTTGCGGACATGACGACGGGCGCGGTGCCGGGCCAGCCGGGATACGGGGTTCCAAATGGCCTTCTCAACAACGACGACTTCTTCTACTACCTCACGATCTTCGCCGCGGGCTGCTGACTCACCAGGCGGCGGGTGGCATGGCTGTCCAAAGCACCTCCCAACCCCGTGGCTATCCCGCCCACCATGAGTGCCTCAAAAACAACCGGAACCCCGCCCAAAGGCGGGGTCCGGCATTCCCACAAACTTGATCCCCGCTCTTACGCCACCTTCCGCACCCGCTTCTTGCCCACTGTCCTCTGCTCCGCGATCGCGCGCCGCCCGGGCTCCAGCAGCAGCGTCTCCACCAGTTCCGCCGGGTCAGACGCCCACAGGTCGGCCCCGATCTCCTCGGCCAGCCCATCGGCCCGGTTGAACACCCCGCCGCCCACCACGATCTGGGTGCCGCTGGCGGCCCCGATCTCCCGCATCTGGTCGATCATCCCGCGGATCTCGGGCAGGTCGCTCGGGGCCGAGGCGAACAGCAGCAGCACGTCGGGCTTGGCCTGCTGCACCTGGGCCATCACCTCATCCGCCGGTACGCCGCCGCCGGTGAACGACACGGCAAAGCCCGCCGACTCCAGCATGTCCACGGCAAACTGGGCACCCAGCTCATCGGCGTCTTTGGGTCCGCAGGCCGCGAAGACGGTGCGCCCGTTGCGGATCGACATGGGCAGGTCGCGGGCGACCTGATCGACCAGCACCCGCATCAGGCGGGTCGCCAGGCGATACGGCAGGATCTCCATCTGGTGAGCCCGGTACAGCCGCTCGACCAGCTCGTAGGTTGGCCAAAGGACCTCCATCAGGACGGTCCGCGGCGTCTGGCCCATGTCCAGGGCCTCGGCCACCAGGTTCCGGCAGGCCGGGCGATCGCCGGCGACGAGCGACTCGAACAGGATCTCGACGGACTTCTGGGCGTGCATGGGAGTTCTCCCCTTGAAGCCCCGTCTCGGCTCGGCCGATCGGAGGTTTGGTTGATTTGAGGAGGGTCTCCACCCGCCGGTGGTGTGCTATCGAGTCCCACCCCACCCGGAGGATGAATGTCAACTCACAGATTGCGGAACTGGGACGTGGCGCAGGATCGTGTGTGGTCCGAGAAGCAGCACTCGCGCTCGGTTCCGATAACTTCAAGACCAGGGTCGGGCCGGAAACGGCACGGTCTCGCGGGAGTTGCCCGATACGGCATTGTGCCGTATACTTTGCCCATGAGCGCCGCCGAGTTCTCCAAGATCACCATCCGTCAGCCGGTACCCCTCAAGGCGAAGGTCGAGCGGGCCGCCGCGCTTCGCGGGATGACCGTCACCAGCTTCATCAACGGGGCGCTGGAACGCGTCGCCGACAGGACCCTGGCCCGTGTCCGCGAGCGGGAGATGACCGAGCGAGACAGCATGGCCCTGCTGGAGATGCTGCGGGACCCGGCCCCGCCCAACGACGCCCTGCGAACCGCCGCGGATCGGTACCGCAAACGCTTCGGGGACGCCGGTCGTGGCTCCTGAACTGCGTTTCGAGGCGTTCGATCGCGACCGCCATGATCGAGGCTCGTTCGATTGCGGGGTTGGGCCGCTCAACGACTACCTGAAAGCCCGCTTGGGCCAGCCCAGCCGGAAGGATGTGACGCGCGGGGATGTGCTCGCCACGCCCGAAGGGCGGATCGCGGGGTACTTCACCCTGTCGGCCGGTCGGCTGATGATCAGCGTGACGCCCGAGGGTCACGGCTTTCCGCCCCGACTGCCCCTGCCCACCACGCTCATCGGCCGTCTCGCGGTGGACGCCACATTCCGGGGGCGCGGACTCGGGGAGGCGCTGCTGATCCATGCGATGCGTTTGGCGGTCGAAACCTCGAAGATCGTCGCTTCCGCCCTCCTCGAGGTGGACGCCAAAGACGAGCCCGTCCGGGCGTTCTACACGCGGTACGGCTTCAGCAGCCTGCCCGACGATCCGAACCACATGTACCTGCCCATGGACGCCGCGGCCCGCGCGATCGCACCGCCTCAGCCTTGACTTGTCGCGCATCAAGGCTGGCGGGGGAAACGAGCGGGCCGCGCTTCCCACTAGAATCCAGCACCTGGCAACCTCTCCGGAAAGGCATCGACTCGCGTGCAGAGCGACGGACCCGATAGAACCGATTCCAGCGACGCGGCCCGCACCGCGCCGCCCGACGGCGCGCCTGGGATCGACTCCGGCGCAGTCGATGCCGACGCCACGCAACTCAAGTGCGCCAAGTGCGGCGCGCCGATCGTTTACGCCCCCGGCAGCCACGAGACCCTCTGCGAGCACTGCGGGCACCGCAACTCCATCGATACCGGGGGCCAGGTCGTCTCCGAGCAGGACTTCGGTGAGGCGATGGGGAGCCTGACCTCCGGTGCCGAGGTGATCGAACGCCTGAACGTCGAGTGCCGGTCGTGCGGGGCAACGACGGAGTTCGCGCCCAACGTGCAGAGCCAGGAGTGCCCGTTCTGCGGGACGCCGATCGTGGCCCAGGCGGTGTGCCAGCGGGTCATCAAGCCGCGGGCGTTGCTGCCGTTCGGGCTGGACCGCGACAAGGCCCGCGGCTCGTACGTCACCTGGGTCGGCAAGTTGTGGTTCGCCCCCAACGACCTCAAGAAGCTCGCGTGGATCGACGGACACATGGCGGGCTTGTACCTGCCCTTCTGGACCTTTGACGCGCGGGCGACCACGCGGTACACCGGCGAGCGGGGCGATTATTACTATGAGACTGTGCGCGTTCCCGTGACCGTCAACGGCAAGACGCAGTGGCAGACCCGCCAGGTCCGCAAGATCAGGTGGCGATCACGCTCTGGCACGGTCCACAACCGGTTCGATGACGTGCTGGTGCCCGCCAGCAGCTCGCTGCCGCACGAGAAGCTGATGAAACTGGGGGCGTGGGACCTTGGCTCGCTGGTTCCCTATGCCGAGGGGTACATCAGCGGCTTCCGCAGCGAGAGTTACACGATCGACCTCGAGGGCGGGTTCACGGCCGCCCGGGCCCGGATGCAGGACGTGATCCGCGGCACGGTGAACCAGGACATCGGGGGCGACCAGCAGCGGATCCACCAGATGTGGCCGGTGTACGACGCGATCACGTTCAAGCACCTCTTATTGCCGATCTGGGTCGCGGTGTATCGGTATCGCGACAAACCGTACCGGATCCTGGTGAACGCGCGGGATGGGACGGTGAGCGGGGAGAGGCCTTGGAGCGCGTGGAAGATCGGGTTTGCGGTGGCGGGGGGTGTGTTGGCTCTTCTGGCGATTGTGGCGATTGTGATGGTGGCGTCGGCGCGGTGAGCGGATGGAGCCGATCGCGCGAGTGATCGACGCGCCGGGCTCAACCGAACCGATCGCGCGAGCGATCGGGCACCACACACCCTCGGCGCGGCCCCAGACTCGCGCGCGACCTAGGCAGCTCGACCATATGGGAGGGCTCGGCCCCAACCCACCGCATTGCCGGAC